>JAFRLP010000502.1 GCA_017431185.1 Victivallales bacterium
CTGGAATTCATCTCCTTGAAGGCAAGCCTGGCGGACTGCAGCGCCGCACATTCCCGAGGACGGGCCGCCGCCATCTGCGCCACGTTTTCCCCCTTTCTCTTGTCAATCTCCGCCTTGATGACCTGAAAAGCCTGTGGCTTGCCGATGAACAGCAGCATGGCGTCGCCTGGCGCCAGCTCATACTGCCCGTCAAACGCCTTCAGCGTGTCCAGGTCATACGCGCCCTCACCAGCGGACAATTCCAAAGTCATCCTTCCGATCCGCCGTTCCGTCAGGCACGAGTTGACGGCTATGAGCAGGATGCCGTCCCCATTGTCCCATTGGGAGACCAGAATGCCCTCCCCTGCCTGAACGTTCCTAGGGGAGGCGATTTGCCTTCTCTCCAAAAACGATGGCATGATGCTGACCAGGCGCTGGCCGACCTGGGCAATGGCCTCCGCCGTGGCATTGGGATTTCCCCAGGAGTCGAACAGCGTCTCCAGATGCACACTGCCCCGCCGTGAGTCCGGCAGAAGGTACGGTGGGACATCCCTGAAAATGTAGAAGAAGAAACCGTTTGCCCCAGCGGCCATGCAGTTGAAGACATCAAAGGTGAGTTCCTCCGGAGACGGATAGCGGTGGGTGAGGACACCCGATAACTTGTAGGAGAACGCCTGCGGAACCATCCAGACCCGCCCGCTGGGAATGAAACCGCTCCCGCATCTTATGACATTGGTGTGACGCGCCAGGATATCCAACGATGCGTTGGGGGCGCTTTCCAAGGTCAGGTCATACGGGTCCAGCATCAGGACATCCAGCGCGGGCCCCAGACTCTTCGCTATGCTCATCATGTGGATGGTGCTGACAAACGGAGCCAGCCCCTTGGACAAGACATCCATCCTTGTCTTGTTCCTGATGTACCTAGGCACATTCTGGGGTTCGTCCTCCGCATACCATGCCAGAAGATTGGGGTGGGCGGAGCACTCCTCGATCTGCCGAACCAGTTTATGGTCATCGGGCAATTGATGCAAGTCCATGCGGCAGGTATTCGTCTCCATCAGGCACATGCCATGTCTGGCCATGACGGCAAGCCGTTCCTTGATGGAAGTCCCAGTGCATTCGCAGAAATTCGAATAGGCATTGAATCCGTGGCTGCGCAACAGGGCGATCGAACTCTCCCATCGTTCAAGCACATTCTGTCCAAACAGTTTGGCGACCTGCTCTTCGCCAGAGCGCACAGTCGCAATGACTCCAAACGGAAACACCGCGCCACGCCTGAATTGCCTGAAATCAGGCGGAACACGTTTTTCGGCATACTCCACGGCCTCCTTGGAGGCTGCGGAGCCAGGTGGAAGCTCAAAACCGCGCCGGCGCTCAATCCGCACATTGCGAAGGGCAATCTCGACGCCAGAGAAGCAAATCTGGACTTCGGCAAGCCGATGACCATACAGGCCTTCGGCCGCGACGCCCGCCTTGCCGCCACTCTTGTAGGGGGCCGAAGACAGATGCACCTCGGCAGTGCGCCATGCACCAGGCTCCAACTTTATGCATTGCGCGTATCTGGCCTCATCATCGCTGTTTTTCAAAACGATTTCCAGCCTGTCGCGTCCCTGCTCATAGAAATAATCGAACACCAGAAGGCAGAACTCATCCACCAGAGGCATCCTTTCGGAAAGGAAGTCAAAGATGGGCGTGTTCCAGCCGCCTTTGCCGTCTTCCCGACGAAACCGCCGTTCTCCCTTGCCCTGGGTTATGATGACCTCCTGGTCATTTCCCCAGGCTGACCATAGCCCGTTGGCCGGCTCGCACGGCGCCAAGGTCTCAGCATACACGCATGACACCAGAAGCGACGCCACGAACAACCCCAATACTCGGTTCGCCATTTGAGCCTCCTTACAACTACAGTTGACGGTAAAAATAGTAATTGTTCCCCGAGGTGAAAAAAGTGACGCGCAAGCCATCGGTGCCTGGGTTGCGAATGCTCTCCACATGTCCGTCAAGCAATGTCACATTCATCCGGTTGCCATGACGAAACGTCCTCATGCAATTGGTCACATTATTGATATTTGTGGAGTTCGGGTCAAAGAAGACGCCATATCCATCGCTGAGGTGCCAGGTCTTTGACTGGCTCTTCAGTATATGCAGTTTGGTTGGCTTGTGACCAGATGCGCCATAGCCGCCAATGCGAAACGCCGTGCCATAAGTGACCCTGACGACCTTCCGCGCAACATTCGCCGATGCAGTGACTCCGCCGCAGTTGGAGTCGTAGAAGGTGGTTTTCCCCGACAAGGACAAATCGTCGAATGCCTTGTCCGACATTAGATACGGGTAAAGATGCTGATACCAGTAGTAATTGCCGTTCGACTCCCACGGATAGGTTTTGTTCTGGGTGGCATCAAACATGGCAGGAAGCATATACCCATCATTGTCGTCGGAGAACATCAGCGTGGCCAGCCCCATTTGACGCAGGCTGCTCACGCAGTTTGTGCTCCGCGCCTTCTCCCTTGCCTTCGACAAGGCGGGCAAAAGCATGGACGCCAACACGGCGATTATGGCTATGACGACCAATAACTCAATAAGGGTGAAACAGACAGAGCGTTTTTCAGACATGGTTTTCTCCTTATGTTGACATTCAAGGTGCAGTGACACGGCCAGTGGTTGATTCGCGGACAACAAGTTCAGAGGAAACGAATTTGACAAGTTCAAGCTTGTCGGGATGGAGATGGTTTTCGTCAAGCATTTCAATGGCGGCACGGAAATGCCCGACCATGTCAGGATTGACACTGGTCAGGGAGGGATTGGCGAGGCGAGCCAGGGCAGTGTTCCCGATGGAGGCCACGCCAATGTCCTGGGGTACACGAAGGCCGCAGTTCCGAATGGCGGCCAACGCACCAAACGCCAAATCATCGACCAGGGCGATCAATCCGTCAAAGCGCATCGTGCGCAAAGCCTGCGTCACTGCCTCATACGCGCATTCCGACAAGGCACGGACCTCGGAGACATCGGAGAGAATGAACAGTTCCTCCGAATAATCGTCCCCCAATGCATCCTGCCAGAAAGAGCGTTGGTAGTCCTGAAGGATACGGGTGGAGCGAGTTCCCAGCAGGGCAATGCGTCGGCACCCCTGCTCCCGCAGATGTTCGACAAGCATTCCCATGACAGCACGGTCATCGCACAACACGCTGGGGATGCCCCGCTGGTACGCAACCTCACTGAGCTTCACGAAAAACTCGGGGTGTGGCTGGAGGCATTTCGGTTCGCAGTCAATCCCCAGGATTGTCGGCAGACCAAAGTACTGGCAGCTGAACAACAGTTCGCCATAGTCCTCCGGCATGGGATGTATGACTCGGTATTTCCGCCCCGTCTGCGCGGCCAGTTCCCGAAAGACCATCTCGATCTCCATGTCGCCAGCCAACCCGCGTGACGGCGGCATCACCAAGTTGATGGAGCGTTCCAGCCAAGGAGCGCCAGGCTTCTGGAAGAGATAAGTGCCCGATCCAATCCGCTTCTCGACAATTCCTCCCAAGACCAGGGTGCGGTAGGCACGACGTATCGTGGACATGTTCACTGACCATGCCCGCGCAAAATCACGCTCCGGCAATACACGGTCTCCCACCGCCAGACTGCGGTCGGACAACGCCCCGACCAGACGCGCAAACACTTCCTGGTGCTTCTTCTCCAACATCTCCTATGCAAACGAAGTTTGTTTATGCAAACGAAGTTTGTTTTCGTGGTCTGTGTTGACGGCGGCGAGGACGCCGCCGCTACCTCTACTCAACGCAATTTTCCGCACTTCTCCCTGGCGTTAACGCATCAGTGTTTCATCCGTCCGCCAGAATTGTTATGCGAAACAATTATATTATACCATGACTTCCCAAATTGTCAACCCCTTTCTCCTTTTTTTTTGACATAAATCAACAACTCAATGTAATGCCTCACTGACTGATATTGGTTTCAAACGTTCCGTAGTCTATCCGTAGGCTCCATGCAATAGCCTCCATAGACGATGTC
>JAFRLP010000503.1 GCA_017431185.1 Victivallales bacterium
CCCTGTCGGACAGCGACTGGCTCATCTCCAACCACCGCGGGCACGGCCATCTCCTGGCACGGGGACTTGAACCAGCCAAAGTCCTCGGCGAACTGCTGGGACGGGTCACCGGATACTGCAAAGGACGCGGCGGCAGCCAGCACATGTCCGCCATCGACAGGCATTTTCTGGGCACCAACGGCATCACGGGCGGCGGAATCCCCATCGCCGCAGGCGCAGCCCTCGCCTGCCAGTACCAGCGGACCGGCGAAATCGCCGTCGCCTTCTTCGGGGACGGGGCGAGCAACCAGGGCACCTTCCATGAGACCCTGAACATGTCTTCCAACTGGCGGCTCCCCGTCCTGTTTGTCTGCGAGAACAACCTCTACGCCATGAGCACGCCGACCAGCCGCACGGTCGCCAGCGGCACCATCGCTCCCCGTGCCGCCGCCTACAATATGCGCGGAACCGCGGCGGACGGGCTGGACGTGGAGGCCGTCTTCGCCGCCACCCAGGAGGCCGCGGCCCGCGTCCGAAACGGCGAGGGGCCTGAGTTGCTGGAACTGATGACCTATCGGCAGTGCGGGCACTCCAAACGCGACCAGCGGGTCTATCGCACCCGCGAGGAGGAGGCGGAATACGCCAGGCGCGACCCCATTCAGACACTGCGCCGGCGTCTGCTGGAGCGTGGCTGCACCGAGGAATTTCTGACAGGGCAGGAGGCTGCGGCTCGCAACACCATTGCCCAGGCCACGGAAGAGGCCCTCGCCGCCCCCGAAGGCGGCCCGCAGGAGGCTCTGACTGGTCTGTTTGCCCAGGGAGATTTGTCCAATGGCTGAAATATACTACTCCAAGGCTGTCCATGATGCGCTGGACGAGGAACTCGCCCGCGACCCCAAGGTCATTCTGATGGGGGAGGACATCGGCATTTACGGCGGGGCCTTTGGGGTCACCCGGGGGCTATACGAGAAATACGGGGCGAAACGCCTTTGGGAAACCCCGATTTCCGAGAACAGTTTCACGGGGATGGCCGTGGGCGCGGCGATGCTGGGCCTTCGTCCTGTGGTGGAGATCATGTTCATGGATTTCATTCCGCTGGCGCTGGACCAGATTCTGAACAGCGCGACCAAGTTGCATTACATGTACGGGGAGCAGGTGCAGGTTCCGCTGGTCATCCGCACGCCTGGCGGAGCGAAGGGCGGGTATGGCCCCAGCCATTCGCAGACCCTCACGGGGCTGCTGACCTCCGTGCCGGGGCTGAAGGTAGTGGCTCCCTCGACCGCCGCGCAGGCGAAGGGGTTGCTCAAGAGCGCCATCCGCGACCCGAATCCAGTTCTCGTGATGGAGAACAAGCGTCTCTACCCGCGCAAAGGGGAGGTGGCCGATGGCGAGACCCTGCTGCCGCTTGACAAGGCGGTGGTGGCGCGGGCAGGGGAGTCCCTTACGCTGGTGGCCTATTCCTCGATGGTGCCCGCCTGCCTGGCAGTCGCCGAGGCGTTTCAGCGTGATGCGGGAGTATCCATAGAGGTGATTGACCTGGTTTCCCTGAATCCGATAGACCGGGAGACCCTGTTTGCCAGCGTCCGCAAGACGGGAAGGCTGGTCATTGCCGAGGAGGCCTGCCTGACAGGCGGTGTCGGGGCGGAGGTCGCCGCCCTTGTCGCGGAGCACTGCCTGGAGTCGTTGGAGGCTCCTGTTTTGCGTGTCGCCGCCAAAGACCTCCCCATTCCGTCGGCCATCAATCTGGAGCGACTTGTGCTCCCCACCGCCAACGACGTGGTGTCCGCCGTGCAAAAATCACTGGCGTTCTGATTCCCGTCGAATGTTCCAAAGCCCCGATGACCGCCTCTGAACAAGCGCGGTCCTCGGGGCTTTTTGTAGCGGCGGCGTCCCCGCCGCCGAGTGGCGCGTGGCGGCGGCGTCCCGCCGCCGAGTGGTGCGTGGCGGCGGCGTCCCCGCCGCC
>JAFRLP010000504.1 GCA_017431185.1 Victivallales bacterium
CTGTGCGTCCCCCCATCCTCCCCTGAGGCATTGGCGGGGAGACGGTCGAGCCGAAAGGGCATGGAGAACGCCTGGCAGTCGGCAACGCTCCCCGCCACTCCCATCGCGTGATATATCTGGGCATAGAACTGCGGCAGGCAACGCTGATGCGATGCCATGGACAAGGCTGCGGACGCATCATTCGCCACCAGATTGCGCTCATGCAGGCAACGCATCCCCGTTTCCTTGATTCTGTCCTGAAAATCCGGAATGTCGAAAAGGCTGGCGTCACAGTCCAGCCCATCCAGATGACCATAGAGCGCCTGGTCTGCTGTCCGTTGCCTGGACAGCGCCTCCAGCCAGGCTGTCCAGTCCACTGTGGCTATTTTTACGGCGGTCTTCATTGCTTTTCCTTGGATGTTTGTCTTGTCATCGACAGAATTTAACCCTTTCTGTGGATTGTGCAAGGCGATAATCAGAAAAAACGGGATTTTTTCCCCTTGAGACTTGATTTTCCCCTTTTTTAGTGTATAATATTTTTAAATCGATTTAAAAACTTTGTGGCTTCTTCATTTCCGAGATGACGATATACGACATAGCAGAGCGTTTGGATGTGTCGGCGGCGACGGTGTCGTTGGCGTTGAACGGGAGTCCGAAGGTAGCGGAGAAGACGCGTGCGCGGGTATGGGCGTTTGCGTCGGAGCATGGTTTCATGCGGAACGAGCAGGCACGGAATTTTCGTCTGAAGCGGTCGTCGAATGTTGCGATTGTGGTGCATAACATCGACAACGACTTCTGGCATGGAGTTGTACGTGCGGTGGAGAATGAGTTGGGGGAGAACTACAATGTCATTCTGTGCAACACGGAGGGGGATGCGGAGCGGGAGCGTCGTGTTTTCGTCAATTTGATGAGTCGGAAGATAGACGGGGTGATTGTTCAGCCTGCGTCGGGGGAGGAGGAACATCTGGTGGAGATGGCGCGCGCTGGGATTCCGGTGGTTTCCCTGGAGCAGACGGCCAACCCCGAGTTGTCGTTTGTGAAGGGCAATGATAACCTTGCCGCATACCATCTAGCCGAGGAGTGCATCCGCCGGGGGCATCGGCGGATTGCGTTTGTGAACTTTCACTTTGACTGTGTGGGGCTGCGGGAGCGCGTTGCGGGCTTCTGTCGGTCGATAGAGGAGCATGGTCTTCAGGGGGAGTGCAAGGTTTTGGAGGCGAAGGAGTTGAGCCCCGAGGCAGTCCGCGACCTGATGCAAGGTCATGAGAAGGACTATTCGCTGTATCTCTGTTCGGATGACCGGCTCGCCTGCCTGTTGCTGAAGGAGCTGCTTCGTGGCGGGATTTCCGTTCCTGCGGATGTCTCTGTCTGCGGTTGGAACGACAGCCGTTTCCTCACGTATTTCCCTGTTCCGCTTTCCTCGGTGGCCATCCCCATGACGGAGATTGGCGCCAAGGCTGCGGCGATTATCAGGGAGAGCCTGGAGCAGAGGCCTGTGGTTCGCAAAATCTATGTGGCGGAGAAGATTCTTCTTCGCGAATCGTTCAGAGCCATGCCCGCCGGGGGGAGTGGAGGCTTATGATGACAAGGCATTTTTGCTCTGGCTTTGGAGCGGGTTGGTTCAGGAATCCACTTTCGGGACTGTTACTGTTGCTTTGCCTGGCGGGAATGGGAGCGCCTGCGGGGGAGACAGCTCCCCTGTGGCGTTGGCATGAGGCCCCTCCGCGTCCGCACACCACCTGTTTCCTGCGTCTGCCTTTTGAAATCCGTAAAAAGGCAAAGGGCGCGGTGGTGACCATTGGGGTGGACGATGTCGGAACGGTGTTTGTCAACGGCGTCCAAATCGCCGACGGGCTCCACATGCCCCCGCAGACATTCCACATAGAGAGGCATTTGCGTGTGGGCAGGAATGTCATTGCGGTGCGCCTGGACAACCACATTCACGTTGCGGGGCTCATCCTCTCCGGGCAGATTCTTCTGGAGGACGGCAGCGTGGTCGGAATATCTAGCGGCGCCCACGTCTGCTCCAGCCTTCAGGAGGAGGCGGGGTGGAGCACCGCCGAATGTGACGATTCCCGCTGGCGTGAGGCTGCGGCCCTGGGAGGCGCCTTGTCACTGTCGCCCTGGAACAGGAACGCGGATTTCGTGAAGGCATTCCAGGGTGAGGGACAAGGTAAGGGCATTGTCCCTGGCCGTGCGCTTCTGGATGACTTTGCAGACATCTCCAGTTGGCTGGTCGTCAATTCCAGCGGGTGTGTGCCAGGCGCGGTCTCGCCGTTCCATTTCAGCCTTGGCTCTGTCCCTGAGCAGAGCAGGGACGACGGCTGGGCGGGTGCCTTGCAGTTCGCCTTCGCCGAGGCGGGCGGCAAGGTCTCCTTCCAGAAGAACCGCCTTTACAAGATGGCGCAGCAGCCCCGCGCTGTCCTGTTCTCGGCGGATTCCGAAGGGCATGGCGGATTGATTCAATTCCGTTTCATGGACAGATTCAATGTCCGCATCGCCACGTCTCCGGTCAGGCTTCTGTCAGAGCCTGGCTGGCGGGATTACCGTCTGGAGTTGAATGAACAGACCGTGGAGAAATGGACGGAATGCCATTTCCCGCTTCGGCTGGAATGCATCTCCTATGTCGCGGAACGGCCTGCCACAGGACGAATCCTCATTGACGACCTTTTCTATGAGGGCGATGTCGCTTTGCCTGACTTGCAGCTGGCCATCCATCCGGAGTATCGTGGACTGGCGGTTGCACCCGATGCCCCTGCGTTCATGGCCTTCCGGTTGCGCAATGGTCTGGCGGAGGAGGTCAAGGCGAGGCTGACCATCGCGGTCCTGGACAGCCAAAGGACGGAACAGGTGCGACGGGAGACGACGGTTGCGCTGAAGCCATTTGCCCTGGAGAAGGTCTGCTTTGACCTTGGCTCGTTCCAGGGGAAGGGAGGCTACGAGGTCAGGCTCAAGGCCGACACGGGAAAATGCCAGCGGGATTACCTGGGCTGGCTGGGAGTCTTCCTGCCGAACAACTGCCGTCTTAACGCGAACCCGATGTGGTTTGGCATTGAGGACCAGGAGATTAACACGGCTCCATACGAGGCTACGCTTCATGCCTCATGGATGAAACTCCTCGGCGTTGACCTGATCCGATGCGGAATGCATGGCAGCAAGGCGGAGCCTCTGCGAGGCGGGATCATCGGCTTTGACGGCCTGCGCAGGATGTGGGAGCCGCATGTCGCCACGGGGGCGGACATCCTGATGGATTTCGCCAACACGCTTCCTGGCTGGGCGCGCGCCAAATCCAAGGCGAATGACGGACGTTCCCTGATGGGATATGACCCGGATCTTTTCCAAGAGCATTTCGGGCATCTGGCGGAGTTCATCGCAACCATGCCCTCCGTCAAGTACTTTGAATGGATGAATGAGCCTGACCTTGCACGGAACTGCCCCCTGAATGAATACTGCGAGGCGCTGCGTCTGATCTATCCGATTCTCAAGGCCAGAAATCCCGCATTGAAAGTGGGGACGGGCGGTCTGGCGTTTGTCGCCCACACGGAAAAGGGGTTGAATTTCGCCCGGCAGGTTTACCAGGGGACCGCGGACTCCTACGACATCGCATTGTTCCACTGTCACTCCGACCACTCCCATTATGCGCGCTATGCGGAGGAGGCGATTCGCCTTCTGGGGGGGACGGGGCGGCAGAAGCCCCTCGGCAATTCCGAGTCGGGCTTCCGGTCATACCAGGGAACGCCCGCATTGTTCTACAACCAGGCTCGCGAACTGGTCAAGAAGATTGCCTTCTCGAAGGCATCGAATCTGGAGTTCCACATCTGGTTCATGCTTCAGGACTATTGGGACAAGTACCGAAACGCGGATGACTCCTTCGGACTGGTCACCGTCGATAATCAGCCAAAGCCGTCGTTTGTCGCGTACAATGAGCTGATCCGTCAGCTGGCGAATACCGTGCCTGCGAAGGTGAATGCGCCTTTGGCCCCCAGTCTGGACGGGTATCTGTTCCAGTCGGCGGACGAGGATGTCCGCGTGCTCTGGCCAAGACGTGACAACGCCATCCACACCATCTGGGCAAAGGCGGAACGGGAGGTGCGGCTGATTGACATCTTTGGCAACGAGCGTCTGCTGACTCCAGTGAACGGCCTGATATCTATGGCGACGCCCACGCTCCCCTTCTATCTGCGTGCTCCAAGGGGAACGCTCAAGCCGATAGGCGGTCTCCTCTCCTTCGCCCAGCCGCCCGTCCTTCTGCCCGGCAAAGGAACGACGCTTGAGGCCAAATTGTGGAATCCATTCCCCGAAACTGTCCGTTATGAGGTGACGGATCTGGCGGGTGAGCTGCATTGCGGCGCACTCGCCTCCGGGCAGTCCGTGTTCTTGCCGATGCTTTGCCGTCTCCCTGAAGGAACAGAGCCAGGCGTCGAAGTGCGCCGTCTGCCTTACGCGCTGAAGAGGGAGAACGGGACGTCCTTCACTGCGGGCGAGTTCTGTTTCCCAATGGTCGCCGCACTCGCCGTGGGCAGGAAGTTCGGCCGGCCTGTTGTCCTGGACAGCGAGCAGTCGCTGACCGAACTGTTCTTTGACCCCGAAACTCCCCGCTGGAACGGAAAGGAGGACCTCTCGGCGACCATGCGCATCCGCTGGAATGAAACAAACCTCATCTTCGAGGCGGATGTCATCGACCAGACACACTCCGCGCCCAAAGGCAAGGAACTCATCTGGATGAATGACTCCCTCCAGGTCGCCATCGCGAATGACCAGGGGAATGCCACGGAATTCACGGTGTCCCGCCTTGATGACGGCACGGCCATCGCCTGGAGGCATGCTGCGCCAGCCGGCATTGCGACAGGCGCGATGGACATTCCCTTGACCGTGACCCGCGACAA
>JAFRLP010000505.1 GCA_017431185.1 Victivallales bacterium
AGTGCGCCGAACATTACCGCAATCCGGCGGCGACGGTGACGAAAATCGCCCCGAACGCCCCTGTGGTCATGCTCCGCAACGACTGCCTGCTCACGGTCGGCGAAAATCTGCTTCAGGCGTTTGACCGACTCGAAGTCGCAGAATTCTGCGCCAACAGCATGCTGGCGGCCCGTCGCATCGGCGGCGTGAAGCCCATCACCGAGGAACAGAAGCAGGAACTCATCAAGGCATTCCATCTGCCGGAATAGCTCTCCTTGACTTTTGCGGCGCACCAATAAATGGCACAAGCCATGCGTCATTCATTATGTCCTACGCGAATTTTCCCCATAAACAATAACCTTAACAAAGGAGTGCAAAGGCATGGCCTGGTATGAATGGTTGATCACGTTGGTTCCACTGGCATTCGTGCTATGGATGGGAATCCGCTCACGGCGATACGCCCGCAGCGTAGCCGATTTCCTGGTGGCGGGACGCCTGTGCGGGCGCTATGTCATCTGCATCGGAGACGTGGCCAACGCGCTCTCCATCATCGGCCTGGTCACCTACATCGAAGTCCACTACAAGACGGGCTTCGCCATCCAATTCTGGAACCAGCTCATGGTGCCGTTGAGCATTGTCCTGAGCCTGAGCGGCTACTGCGTGTATCGCTTCCGCGAAACCAAGTCCATGAGCCTCGGCCAGTTCCTGGAGATGCGCTACAGCCGCAAGTTCCGCATCTTCGCGGCGGGGCTCCGCTCGCTCGCTGAAATGCTCACCAACATGATCATGCCCGCGCTGGCGGCCAGGTTCTTCATCTATTTCCTGGACTTGCCCACCGAAGTCTCGCTCTTCGGGCTGAAAATCAAGACCTTCACGCTCATCGTTCTCATTGTCCTGACCATGGCCATCTCCCTGATCTGCCTGGGAGGCACCCTCGCCCTGGTCATCACCGACGCAATCCAGGGCATGTTCTGCTACCCCCTCCTCGTCATCTTCGTCCTCTTCATCCTCTACAAGTTCTCCTGGAACAACGAAATCGCCCCCGTCATGATGGACAGGGCGCCTGGCGAAAGCTTCCTCAACCCGTTTGACGTCCAGAATCTCCGGGACTTCAACCTCTTCATGGTTGTGGTCACGCTCTGGACAACCATCTTCCACCGCTGCAGTTGGATTGGCGCGGGCACCAGCGGCGCCGCAAAATCCCCGCAGGAACAGAAGATGGCCGGCCTGCTGGGCACCTGGCGAAGCGGCCTGGGCAGCATGCTCTACGTGCTGATCGCCATCGCCATCATCGCGGTGCTCAACCACAAGGACTTCGCCGTGCAGGGCAAGCAGATCCGCGACCAGATATCCCTCCGCCTGGCGGATGACGTGTCCAAGGACCAGGCCATCAGCGCCGAACTCAAGCAGACGCTGACCGCCATCCCCCCGCAAATCCACGAAATCGGCAAGGATGCACCCCTGGGCGAAAAGCACAACCTGGACCTGACCTACCTGGACAAGGCCAAGGAGATCCTGGTCTCCAGAACCGCCGAGAACGCAGTGGCCAAGGCACAAAAGGAACAGCCTGACAACGAGGAGGCCATCCGCAAGGCCGACATTGACGGACGCGGCGCCGGCAACAACCTCTTCCAGCAATTCCGCACCCTCTACTACCAGATTAACCTGGCCGTCTCCATGCGCAACATCCTGCCGCCCGTCCTCAAGGGGCTGTTCTGCCTGTTCATGGTGCTGGCGATGCTCTCGACGGATGACACGCGCATCTTCTCCGCAGCCCTCACCATCACCCAGGACTGCGTGATGCCCTTCTTCAAGAAGACCGTCTCCCCTGAACGCCACATCAAGATTATCCGCATCGTGGCCATCTCGGTGGGCGTGTTCTTCGTGCTGGGCTCCAGTTTCATGTCGCAGATGGAGTACATCCAGCTCTACTCCAACATCATGTGCAGCCTGTGGATGGGCGGCTGCGGCCCCGTCATGATCTTCGGCCTCTACGGCACCTTCGGAACCACGGCGGGCGCCTGGACAAGCCTGCTCACGGGCCTGGGCATCTCCCTGGGTTCGGTGTTCCTCTCCCGCAACTGGGCCGACTACGTCTATCCCTTCCTGGAGAAAATCGGGGCGGTCGATGGCGTGGGAGCGTTCCTGACCACGGTCTCACGTCCCCTCAACCCCTACGTCGTATGGGAGATGAACCCCACCAAGTGCCCCATCAACGCATACGAGTTCTACCTGATGAACATGATCATCTGCACCTTGCTGTATGTGGTGGTATCCCTGCTGACCTGCAAGAAGCCCTTCAACCTGGAGCGAATGCTCCACCGCGGCAAATACTCCCTGGACGGCGAGCGCAAACTCAAGACCGAATGGTCGTTCCGCAACATCCTGGTCAAGCTGGTCGGCATCACCCCAGAATACTCCAGGGGCGACAAATGGATTGCCTGGGGCGTGTTCTGCCACTCCTTCGTCTATGGCTTCCTCATCATGTTCCTGGGAGTCAACATCTGGAACCGCCTCACCCCCTGGCCCATGAAGTGGTGGAGCACCTACTTCTTCATCTACTACCTGGCCGTGCCAGGCGTCATCGCCTGCTTCGCCACCTTCTGGTTCGGCATTGGCGGCTTCCTTGA
>JAFRLP010000506.1 GCA_017431185.1 Victivallales bacterium
CAGCGATATGGACTTGAGCAATGAGGAGAACCTGAACGCCATCACCCTCGTGGGTAGCCTTTCCCAGATGATCATCCCCGACAAGCAGGGCCGCTTCAGCATCTCCAAGGAAATCCAGGAGTATGCCCACCTCGACAAAAAGGCCGTGCTGGTCGGCGCCATCGCCTTTGGCCGCATCATCTCCGAGGAACTCTGGGAGAAATGCGGTCGGAATCCCGCCAATCTCGTCAAACTCGAAAAAGAACTCTTCGCCGCCAAGCAGCGTTCGCAAAATCACTCCTCCAACTAGCCCATGACCTTCCGCCACACACCAGTTCTGCTCAACGAGACCATCGCGTCGCTCAAAGACGCGGCGGGCATCCGTTTTGTGGACGGGACGCTCGGCGGGGCCGGCCACGCCTCCGCGCTTCTGACGGCGCGACCTGACGCCACATTGCTGGGCATTGACCGGGATGAGGAGGCCGTGGAGGCCGCCACCGCCACGCTGGCCCAGTTTGGCGGGCGGGCAACCGTCCGGCACGGCAACTACGCGGAGATGCGCCGCCTGGCGAATGAACTCGGCTGGGAAAGCGTGGACGGCGGAATACTGCTTGACCTGGGAGTCTCCTCCCACCAGCTCGACGAGGCCTCCCGCGGATTCTCCTTCCGCTTTGACGCACCCCTGGACATGCGGATGGACAGGAGCAGCCCCTTGACCGCCGCGAAAATCCTCAATGAATATCCCGAAAAGCAATTGGCCGATTTGCTCTACGAGTACGGCGAGGAGCGCAAGTCCAGGCAGATTGCCCGGGCTGTGGTCGAGCGGCGTTCACAGCGTCCCTGGGCAACCACCGGGGAGTTTGCCGAACTGCTGGAGCGCATTGTGGGACGTGCCCATCAGCACGGGCTTCCCCCCGCCACACGCTCTTTCCAGGCTTTGCGCATTGCCGTCAACGACGAGCTTGGCGCCTTGGAACGCGGATTGCAGGAGGCGGTTCAACTGGCTGCGCCAGGCGCCCGGCTGGCCGTCATCACCTTCCATTCGCTGGAGGACCGCATCGTGAAGCACTTTTTCCAGCACGAGGCGGCCACCTGCGTCTGCCCCCCAGGGCTGCCCATCTGCACCTGCGGCAAGATTCAGACCGTGCGGATAGTCACCCGCAAACCCATCCGTCCCGCGGATGAGGAGTGCAAAGCCAATTCGCGGGCGGCCTGCGCGAAGTTGCGCGTCGCCATCAAGATTTAGTTCGAGAGCCACCATAAAACAGGAGAATTGCCATGCAAGAGAGAGTCAACAAAGCCGACCGGAATTCGACAAGCCAAGGTTCACAGCAGTGGAGCAGCATGCTTTTTGCGGTCATCTTCATTGTTCTGGCCGCCTGGTGCGGAACCTACATCATCAACACGAAGGCTGACATCGCCGGCCTGGACGCCAAGATTGCCGTGCTGGAGAAGGACATAGCCACTCTTGACCAGTACATTGCCAACAGCCTCATGGAGCAGGAGAGCCTGAAGAACAACCAGATTGTCGCCTTCGCCATTCGCGAAAAGATGACTTTGCCTGGCGATGGCCAGGTATGCATGGTTGCCCCCGAGAATGCCCCCGTGAGTCAGGAGCGCGAGACCATGCTGGCGCGTGGGCGTGGCCGCTCGAACGCCCAAAACCAGAATGTGGCCACCATCATCCAGCGTTCCACCCTGCCTGTGCGCATTCTGAAATGAGTGTTCAGGACCGTTTGGCCCTGGGGGAGGAGCAGTCCAAGAAGTTTTTTTGTCCAGACCTGACGGGTCTGGCAACCCCGTGCTGAATCTCGGCGAAATTAATGGGAGTTTCATTTGGCATGGCGCGTTTCTGAACAACGATGACTGACCAGCAATCAAGCCATCCCAGCGTCTCCTGCAAACCGGCTTCTCTTGTGAAGACGGGGTGGTCGCTTGCGGTCAGTTTTCTGCGTGACTTCCTTTTTTTGCGTCCGATGCCGCAGGGGGTGCGGCAGGCGCATCCCGTTTCGCAGAACATCCGTTTTGGAGTCTGCGCCCGCTTCCTGATTCCCGTTGTGGGAATTGCCCTGTTGTGCGGCGGAGTGCTATGCTCGCTTGTCAGGTTGCAGTTTAGCCGATACGAGGACAACCTCAAGCTTGCCAGGCGGAGATTGCGGTTTGTCCAACGGCTGATGGGAACACGCGGCCCCATTTTTGACATTGACAACAATATGCTGGCCGTGGACAAGAGGACCTGTGACCTTTATGTCACGCCGAAGCAGTTTCTGGACTCGCTTTCGGTCCTGAACCATAAAATG
This sequence comes from Victivallales bacterium, assembly GCA_017431185.1. The sequence continues at coordinate 2,280 of JAFRLP010000506.1, forward strand.
TCCCAGGAGAAAAAGGATGCGCTTTATCTCGATTTTTGTCAATGGCTGTCCAAATCCTGTGACGTGCCGCTGCCAGTGTTGCAGCAGCGACTCCAGAAAGTGCTGACGCCCTCCTTCCCTGTGACGATTCTGGAGACGATTGACATGGAGAGGGTGGCGGCTGCCTATAAACTGAAAGTGCGGTATCCCCAGTATCTGACCATTGCCGCGCCAGACAAGCAGTCGGAGCACACCTGGCGAATCGCCTTTGACCCGCGTCCCTGTGAAGATGATGCGTTCCTGCCGAGAATATGCTCTGAAGTGGAGAAATCGCTTCAGTTGGAGTCAGAGAGGATTCAAACCTGCATCCAGCGTACCCGAAAGCAGGAGCGCCCCGCCTTGCTGAAACGGAAGGTGGACTTGGATGAGGCCAAGGCCATTCTGAGCAGTTACCGTGAATGGGCCAAGGTCCCTGACACCGAAAAGTACCGCTGCGCTCCCACGGCCATCTATTTTGACGCCTCGACAAAACGCTTCTACCCCAAGGGTAAAATGCTTTCCAATCTCATCGGGTTCTGCGATTTGGATGGCAAGGCACTCGGAGGAGTCGAAAAACTTATGGATGACTACCTGAAGGGTGAGGTCAAGCGCAAGTACCTGGATTTGGATGGGAGGACGCCGCGCAGTTCCTACGCCAAGGAAATCTACGCATCGGAACTCAACGGCGCGGCGGTGCATCTCACGGTGCAGCTGGCCGTCCAGCAAATCGTCGAGAACGCCATGGACAACCTGGTTGCGGAGCATCGGCCCAAGCGCGCGTATGCCGTGATGCTTCAGCCTCAGACGGGTGCGATTATGGCTTTGGCGCAGTATCCAAGCGAGGACTTCAACGGAGTGCGTGGCAAGGATGGGATAGGGCGTGAATTCCATGCCTTGTACACCTGCTATGAGCCTGGCTCCATCATGAAGGCGGTCAGCGTGTCGTCCGCGATCGACTACGCCAATCTTTCGATAGACCAGGAGTACGACTGCGAGAATGGGGATTGGCGGTTCCGCGGAGGCAAGGCCATCCATGAGCATGGCAGAATGCGTCTGGGGATTACCCCGCTGTGGAAAATCATCCAGAAGTCCAGCAACATCGGTCCAGGCAAGGCGGTGACAGAGAACATGACGGACAAAAGGTTTTACGAGTACCTGCTGAACTTTGGGTTGGGGCGCAGGACATGCGTCGGCTTCTTTCCCGGCGTGGAAGGGTCGGATACCCTGGAACGGCACTGCTTCCCCAGCGAGTCGCCTGGCATCCTCAGGCCGGAGGAGCGCTGGAACAAGATTGACATTGCGCGAATCTGCTATGGACACACCATTTCCGTCACCCCTTTCCAAATGGTTCAGGCATACGCCGCGATTGCCAATGGCGGTGAGATGATGCAGCCATACATCGTTGACCGGCTAGTCAAAGCCAACGGGGAGGTCATCCGCTCCGTTCCGCATGTGAAGTCGCAGCCGATATCCCAGGAGGCCGCATACCGCATCACGGAATGCCTGAAGACGGTGGTCAAGCCCGGCGGCACGGCAGTCAGCGCGGCGGTGCCCGGCTATGCGGTTGCCGGCAAAACCGGAACCGCCATCAAGGCAGTGCGCCTGCCAAATGGCAAAATCGGCTATGACAGGCGTCTGAATGTCGCCAGTTTCGTGGGTTTCGTGCCAGCGGACTCTCCGGCGTTTGTCATGCTCATTACCGTTGACGAACCCAGCGGAAAACAGCAGTACGGCGGCAGCGTTTGCGGAAGCACCTTCTCGTTCATCGCCTCCGAGACGCTGAAAATCCTGCAGGTTCCGCCTACGGCTCCCGATGAATTGCAGGCTGGAAAGACGCAACGAACCACCCAACGGTGACTTTTTTGCTTTTTTTTAGCTTTTTTCTGAAAATTTTTTACTTAGCTCTTTGACACAGAGACGAAGATGGTTATCTTATAGTACGAAACCATGTTTTTTGGTTTCACTCTTGTGTGCATTGTTCCAACAACCCATCAACCCCCATCAACCCACGTCTCCAAAGTGCCTGATGGCATTGGTGCATTCGTCAGTTCCCTAATCGCCTGAAATGAGGCTTGTCACCCTTCCAGGTGGTTCTGAACTGGGGATTTCGCCAATTCACTGCTGTTATTACGGTCGCGTGTGCGACTGTCTGCGGAAAAAAGTTCGGCATTCGGTCATTGTGGGATAGATGGGAAGATGGGTGGGGACATTGGGCTTATATCTCTCCTTCCTTACATCTTTTCTGGTAGCCGCTTCGCCTCTGTGTCAAGGGGCTTTTTTTTTGCCCTGAAAGGTCCCTCATGGATTGTCAAACACTATTGAACATTCTTGACGGTCATCGCCTGCTGTCTGCCTTTGGCGGCCCCTTGACAAAACCTCTCACTGGAGCCTCGCCGGATTCCCGTCAAATACGGCCAGGCAATCTGTTCTGCGCCATGAAAGGGGCCAGGCTGGATGGGCATCTGTTTATTCCGGAGGCTCTGGCAAAGGGAGCGGTGGCCGTGCTTGTTGAGCATCCTGTGTCGCTCCCTCCTGACGTGGCGTGGATTCAAGTGCGCCGTGCCTACGAGGCGTTTGGCCTTGTGGCGGAGGCGGTTGCGGGAAGACCGGCGGACAGCCTGAGGCTGATTGCCGTCACGGGCACCAATGGTAAGACGACTACCGCCTATCTGCTGCGAGCCATCCTCTCCGCCGCCGGCCATGCCACGGGAATGGTTGGCACTGTCGAATACGACCTGGGCGCCAAGGCCGCTGCGGGACAAGAGAAGGGACACGCCATTGTCTTGCCCGCCGACCGTACCACCCCCACGCCTTTCCTGCTTCAGGAACTCTTCGCCCGCATGGTGGAGAACCGCGTGGAATACGCTGTCCTGGAGGCATCGAGCCATGCTCTCGCGCAACGGCGTCTCGGAACCGCCGCCTGCGCGGGGGCGGTGTTCACCAATCTGACGGAAGACCATCTGGATTATCATCGCACCATGGACGAGTATTACGAGGCGAAAAAACTTCTATGCACCCGTCATCTGGCGAAAGCTGCACCGATGGCCATCAATTGCGATGATTCCTACGGGCGCCGGCTGACTCGCGAGTTGAGTTCTGACATACGAACCTTCGGCTTCTCTTTTCATGGCGACTCCTGCGCCAATGTCCAGGCCAGCCTGAACAGCCAGTCCGCCACCGGCAGCGCCTTCACGCTTTATTTCCCCGACGGACAACGCTGGGAGGTCTCCACGCCTCTGCCAGGGGGCTACAACGCTCAGAATGCGGCTGGCGCAGCCGTGCTGGCGTGGGCCTTGAACATTCCGTCTGCCGACGCTTGCCGTGCTGTACGCGAATGCCCTGGCGCACCAGGACGGCTTCAGTCCATCCCCATCCCCGGGCAGAGATTCGCCGCCTTCGTGGACTATGCCCATACGGACGACGCGCTCACCAACGTGCTGACCACATTGCGCAATCTTCCTCATCACCGGCTTTTGGTTGTGTTTGGCTGCGGCGGTGACCGCGACCGTGCCAAGCGACCGAAGATGGGACGCGCCGCCGCGCAATTGGCGGACAGGCTCTACGTCACCAGCGACAACCCGCGCACGGAACGGCCTGAGGCGATTATCGACGAGATTCTGCCAGGAATTCCTGCTGGAACGGATTATGTCGCCATCCCCGACCGCAGGGAGGCGATTCGCCAGGCCATGCATGAGGCGACCGCTGGCGACATTTTACTGGTGGCGGGGAAAGGGCACGAGGACTACCAGGAAATCAACGGCGTGAAACACCATTTCAATGACGCCGAGGAGATTGCAGCCGCCGTTGCCCTGCTGCCCGCATATTGAGGGCAGGCCAGTGTTCGTGTTCCGCGTCTTTTAGCGGAGGGTTCTGATTAATACCGCCTGATAGGGGGGCAGGGTCAATTCCTGACCTGAGGCAAATGGCTTTTCCTGGCCTGTGAGCGGGTCAAGCAGAGTGGCCTCCGCCGGCTGTCCTGGCAACGTCACCTTCACGGTGCGGGTCTCCTTGGTTGCGTTCAGCACGGTGGCCAATGTTCCTTTGCCATTCGTCCAGTAACTGATGGGGACGTCTTTTTCTCCAGTTGTGGCTACGTCAGGATTGGGCTTCCAGTATGGGTGGAAGGAGGCGTCCTCCAGGCCAAAACCGTAGAGCCAGCAAACCATCCGCTTGCTGACATCGGCATTGATGAAACTGGGGTAGAGCATGCAGTTGTGGAGGAATGCCAGGCCAACGGTGCTGGCGGCGATTTCAGGGGAGGCGATTTTGTCTGGCTGGCGGTACTGTGGCAGGAACATTCTGTCTGGCCCGATGCACACGGCGTTTTCGTAGCGGAACTGGTCAAGCGTCAGGAATTCCAGGTAATAGGTGTGGAGCATGCATTGAGCGCGGTACTGCTCTCCCATCAGGGTGACATTGGTGAATCCCGCGGAGGTGCAGGCCTGCTGCCCTCCCGCATGGGTGAAGGTGAAGAAGCCAGGATGCACATGATTGGTGGTCAGGTAGATGCGTTCATGGAATTGCCTGGTGCCGAAGGTGGGATGAAAATTCTCGCCGTTGATGGTCAGCAGGTCTGAACCATAGCAGTCGTAGTAGAATCCCCGCCAGGGGAACTTCTTCAGGTATTCCACGCACATGTGGCAGTACAAATCCTGCCAGAGCGTGTTGCGCATGTCGCATTTGCGCATTTTGGCGTTTTTGCCAAATCCCTTGAGCACATAATAGCGGGCTGGGAACCCCTGCCATTCAGACTCGAAATAGCGGTATTCGGGCATGGTGTCGGTGATGTAGAAGGGAATCTGGTAGAGAGTGTTGATGGCGCCTGGCTCCTGAAGTCTTTGGGCGTGGCGCATGGTCTCCGAATCATCCTTGCTGGCGGGGAGCCCGACGTATTTCATCGGTTTCATGCTGCTCATCATGTTGAAATTGGTGTACTCGTGGGCGCGGAACCGCAGTTTTCGCCAGTGTCCGGCAGAGGGACGGAACGGCCAGGGCATCACCGCGAACGCCATGCCGAAAGGCGCGGACCGCTCCCATTTGACTGGTGAATTGACCAGCCGCACCGAGAAATCTCCGTCAAGTGTGGCTTTGGTGACGGTGTGCTTGAAGTCATTTTCGGCGGGATAGGAGGCGGGAGAGTACCAGGCAATCCCGCGCTCGACGTTGCCCAGCATCATTTCATGGTAGCGGTGAGAGGTCTCCCATTGTTTGGCGACCTTCAGGTCAACGGCTCCGATGTTGCTCCAGCTGCCGTCCGAACGGTGGACAAACTCGGTGTCCTTGACTGCATAGGACACCACGATGGATTCGACGCCATCGGGCATGGTGAGCGTCAGGTCGTAGCGTACAAAGCCCATGTAGTCCATGAGCATGGACAGAACTCCTTTTCTCCCTTGAAATGTGACGGGGAGATGGGCGGACATGCGTGCCGTTCCATCCTTCCAGGTGATTTCTCCTGCGGGGCTGACGCCTTGTCCGTCGACGGTGATGGACAGGCCTCGTTTGAGCAACGGCTGTCCGTCCGCTCCAGTGATCTGTTCCAGTTCAAGCGTGTCGTTGAAGTGGTACTCTCCGTTCCATGCCTTGACGGTTTTTCCTTGGCGGGCGAGATTTTGCCAAGGGGCGGGGGCTGGCGCGTCATCAGCCAATATGCCCAGGCTGTTTGCCCAGTAAGGTTGTTTGTAGATGCCGAAATGACGCGGTTCGGCGGTCATGGACTGGCCGTTGGAAAGCGCGACTTTGGCATGAAGCATGTATTCGCCATCGGGATAATCGTCAACCTTGACCGTCAACGGCTCGTTGGCAGGGTTTTCGATGGTGCGGAACACCGTGTTGTCCATCCTGCGTATTTCGTAGGTGTTGCGGAGGGGGGATGCATCCCCCAAATCACCCAGTACAGGGCAGGACAGATTCATGATATGGCGCGACGGGATAAAGGATTGACGGAGGTCTGGGCCGACAGCCCCTTCTTCAAACTTGAGTTGGTCAAACTGGATGACCGCGTCTTCTGGGAACAGCCGCATGTTGAACATGATGTCCAGCAGGGCGGAATGCGCGGGTGTCCTGAAGTCGAAGACCAGTTCCTTCCATTCGCCGTTGGTCGGCTTGACGCTGACTCGTGGCTGGTCAAGGCGCTTGCGCTGCGCGTCCATGCACTCGAACATGAAGAGTTTGATTCCTGCGCTGAAATGCCTGGATGCCTTGTACCAGCAGGAGAAACGGTAGTTGCGGTCAGGCTCCACCGCCAGGTTGTAGATGACGAGCGGGTACTGCATCTTGGAGCCGTCCCCGTGGATTTCCAGAAATGACTCTCCTGCTTTGGCCTGCTTCCAGTCCATCACGACCTTGGAGCCTGGCCCCAGGGAATAATGCTCGAAATGCTGTTGCCCCAGAAAGGTCCAATTGTCGAAAATGGTGTCCAGAAAACGTGCCTTGAAGAACCCCTTGTCCTCGGTGACATTGGCCACCCGCAGGTTGTCCACGAGCAGATGGCTCTCCTGTGGCACTTTGTCCAGGCGGATCA
>JAFRLP010000507.1 GCA_017431185.1 Victivallales bacterium
CGTTCTAACCAACTGAACTATGCGCGCAATCAGGAAAACTTACCTAATATAGCCGCTTGTAATGGATTTTCAAATTTACCAAGCAGTCAAAGCGCGGCTCATGCGCTCCTGAACCTACCAGAAATCCCGTGCACGGGCGGGTAGGCCGGCGTATTCGCAGTAGCGATCGTAGAGGCAGCCCGCTGAGGGATACATGCTGTGCGGGCTCATGAAGTGCGAGAACTCGAAGGTGAGCGCGTCGGTCATTCCGGCGGACTCGGCCTGTTCGAGCTTCCAGAGCATCTTCTCCCATTTGATAGGCGGGAAACGCCATGGCATGTCGCGGTCGAAGGACTCGACATTGGTCCAGCAGGTCACGCCGTATTTCTTGGCTAGTTCGGCGGTGGCGGTAAGAAAGCCCGGCAGTTCGTCGAGTTCGGCATGGCCGTCCTGGAAGGCGACGATGTCCACGAGTCCCTTGATGGCCTCGAAGATCTGCGTCCAGTGCTTCACGTGTCCCTCCACGCCGAAGAACTCCAGCGTCGGGTCGTTGGCTGCCTCGCGGGCCTTGCTGCCGGCGAAGAAGGGCGAGATCATCACGGGCTTGCCGCCGGTGACCTTCTTGGCATGGCTGGCCTCGATGACGAACTGCTCGGCGGCACCGGGGTAGTTTCGGCAGATCTCGTTGGTGATGTACCAACCGGAGAATGCCTTGCGGTGACCGTAGAGCGACTGGATCTCGTCGATGATTTCGACCTGCACCTTCGCGTCGTCCAGACGCGCCTGTTCGGTGAGTTCGGGGTAGAGGTCGTCGCGCACGCCAGTGCCGGCGAAGAACTCCAGCCCGTGCTTTTCGGCAAGGGTGAGGAAGAGGTCGATCCAGTCCACGGGCGGCTGGTGCCAGAACCCGCCGTGCGCGGGAATCACCTTGGATGGATAGGCAAGGAAGTGATGCAGGCAGCAGCGAATGAGGAAGACCTTCTGGATGCCCATCGCCTTCATCGCCGCGAAGTCCGCGTCCCACTCCTCGGGCCCCCAGTTGTGGTGCGGAATGTCGTAGGAGATTTCATCCAGAAATGTGCCGGTAATGCGTAGTTTGCTCATGATTGACAGTTGGTTTCGGGTAAAACACAAGTTTTCACAAAAAGAAAATTCTCCTGATTGGCTATGCGAGTGACATCACTTCGCGAAGAGATCCTGCCCAATGATTTCGCTATGCACTATGGAATGGTGGCTGCCCTCGGCCACGCCAAAGGGAGTTACAAATGTATGCACCAGCCCGGAGTTTGTTTTGGTTATCTGTCGGAAAATTTCCATCCGTTCCCTGAGGCGCTGTTCATATTCCTTCGTAATAAAATATTTGCCATCGGTGAACTTGATTTCGCAAAGGTGGATAAGTTTGTCCGCGCGTGCAATGAGCAAGTCGATTTGCGCACCTCTGGTCGGGAGGTCGTGCAGGGGATTTCGTGGCGGGACATACCGCCATGCCGACACATGGGTTTCCATTCCGGCGATGCCCAATGCATGTTTAATCTGCGCAAGATGTGCCAGGCAAACCAATTCAAAAGTCAGTCCTTCCCAGGCTGCCACTTGGGGGGAACGGAAATGGTGAGTCCAAAAGGACTCTTCATAACTATGTTCTCCTTCAAGAAATTTAAAATAGAACAAAGTGAAGAAATCAACTAGACGATAAAGCGTATTTTTTGTTCTTTTCCCGAATTGCGAGTATGGTGCAATAAAGTCGCAACGGTCAAGATTCTTGAGGATTTTGGTGAGTGTGCCGCCAGACAATCCTGTGGCTTGAGCGATCTCATTGCGGAGCATGCCATCGCGATTCTGGGCCAGAACACGCACCACATCAATGTAACGCTCGGCATTGCTGAACAGAGCGTTATACAATTCGTCAAACTCTCCGCGCATGGCGCCGGACTTCTGGAAACAAAGCCGATCCACATTTTCGGGCAGGCTGAGCCGGGGTTCCAGCAGACGCCAGTAATACGGCACCCCGCCAAACAGCATATAACATTGGATGATTTGATAGTCGTCCCAATCGACATTTCGGCTGGTCAGAAAATCCCTGCATTCACGGAGGGTAAACGGTCGCAGATAGATCTGCCGGGTGATGCGGTTATGCAGACCGCCGGCATTGTTAAGCAACTTGTCTGCCATCCAGGAAGTGGCACTGCCACAAGCGACCAGGACGATATCATCTCGCCGTGAAACCCAACTGTTCCAAAAGTACTCCAGGGCCGATACAAAGTCACTTTGCTTGGCATCGATCCAAGGCATCTCGTCAAAAAACAGCACTTTCCGCTGGTTGGGAGCGAGGCTTTCCAGATAGTCTTCCAATTGTTCAAACGCTTCCATCCAATTGGAGAATGCAGGTATGTCGGCGTTTCGGGAATATCGGATTAGTTCACGCTGAAAACTATGCAGTTGGAAAGAGGTCGGCATCCGATGCGCGCCGGTATAATAGAAATCAAAACGGTCCTGGAAAAAACTGCGCACAAGAAATGTTTTGCCGATTCGCCGTCGCCCATATAAGATGACGAATTCCGAGCGAGAAGATTCCATCGCACGTGACAACTCTTCCCATTCTGATTTGCGACCAATCAGTTTCTCCATTACCATTTCCCTTGCAAGTGATATGTCCCAGCGTATGGTTGTAAAATAATGCCCAAAAGTCAATTTTCAATATGGTTTTAGGTAAGATTTCTAAAAATAATGCCCAAAAGACAATATTTTTACGAGTTTTGGGTAAGATTTTTAGAAATAATGCCCAAAAGTCAATTCTCCGCCAGGGCTATTTGGGGGAATTTCCTTGCGTTGCCATTGGATTCCGCCGACATCGCCATCATTGGACATCGGTATTTCCTCTTGGATCTCAACAACCTGGATGTCTGATGGCGACGATTATGCTATTTGAAGTATCGTCGATAGAACCAGTTCCCTGACGGTCTGAAAGGCCTTTGCGGGGGGCTTGGGGCGTACTCCGAAGACTTCGGAGTGCTTCCATTGGGAGACTGCGACCACGGCGTCTCGGCAGCGATCGAATTGCTTCAGGTCGATGGGGATGTCGAAATTGCCAAGATAGTATGGGACTTTGTCAATATAGTCCTTGAAACAATCAATATAGCAGTAATATGGCAACTGCTCTGGGACGACTTGGACCGCGTTTGTCGTGGGCTTGTTGAGGAAGGTCCGGCTGCGCCGTAGGGCATTGATGTCCCGCAGGGTGTAGAACAGTATGCCACCTGAGGTGCATGAGCGACTGGGGTATTTCCGTATGAATTCCGACACATAGCGGAATTGGCTTAACGAGAAGGAGTTCCCTTCCACGGTCGTGAAGGTCATTTGTCGCACATCGTCGTAGCCAAGTCCACAGTTGGGATGGCGTTCATAGAATCCGACGATGACTGGGAAGCCAGCGGCTTTCGAGGTCCCTGCGAACTCCTGGCTGGAGAAGACCACGTGATGCAGCAATTGGTAGTTGGTAAAGAAAGCCCCTGCGGCTTGGAAGTTGGTCTTCTTGAGCAGATAGGCGAGCGGATGGAGAATCGCCACGTAGTCCGCCTTTAACTTGCTGTAGGCCAAAAGTGCAG
>JAFRLP010000508.1 GCA_017431185.1 Victivallales bacterium
GCGAGGGTCATCCGCGCTGTCACAGGCGCCAGTTTCAGGATTCCACGAAAAAAGGAGACCATGAACATGTGCAAGGCGGAACAGGAGTTGTGCGAAGAGGCAGAGAGAATCGGTGAGACAAGAGGCAAGGAAGCGGGAATGCAAGCGGGAATGAAAGCGGGCAGGAAGGTAGGCAAAGAAGAGGGCATTCTGGCGTACGTGGCCAGGCTGCTGCGGATGAACGTCAGCAGGAAGGATGTCCTTGTCGCCTTGTGCGAGGATTTTCATCTTTCACGTGAAAAGGCGCTGACCTACCTGCAATAGGCATCAGGATTATGGCGTGGCGGGAATATGGTTTTTCCGGTAATCGGAAGGTGACACGCCTGTTGAACGGGAAAAGACCGATGAGAAATAGAAGGCGTTTGGGAAGCCGAGTTTTTCCGCAATCTCCTTGATGGAGTCGGTGCTGTTCTTCAGCAGGTACTGCGCTTTCTCCACTTGAAGGCGCTGGCGGTAGGCATGGGGTGTGACACCGATGTATTGCTTGAACAGGCGGAAAATTGAACGGATGCTGACCCCACAGCCTTTCGCCAATTCCTCGATGGAACTGTGCCGTCCACTTTCGGTCTCCATGATTTGCAGCAACGCCATAACGGATTTGGGGATTTCCTTCAGCTCATTCTGGTTTTTATTGATGCAGTCGGCCAGAAACAGCAGCAATTCATGGCAGCGGAGGGAGTTGAGCCAGGACTCTGCGGGATTCTTCTGATGCAGAAGCGTGAAGAACTGCTCCAGCCGACTGCGGAAAAAATCCCCATCCTCCTTGGCAAAGCAGAATTTGAAGCCGGCCATGATTTGCAAGGAGTCCATGATGATTTGCGCGTTGCATCCGGAAATCAGCAGTTGCAGTTGCCGGGACTCCTCCGTCCCGGCATTGCGCATAATCACAGTATCGCCTGGTCTGGTCACAAACAGTTCTCCGGGGACAAGTACCGTCTTCTGCCCGTTCTGGATATAAATCACCTCGTTCTCCAACTGCAACTCCAGCGCAATCTGATGGTAGTTCTGCCGTGTCAAATGCCATTGCCCGTGCCGCGTGTTGTCGGCAACCTGGTGCGCCCACAGCACCGATGAAAACGGATAGACATCATACCAGTCCTCCAGACGGTTCCGATGAAGCATCCGCTCATATCCCGGTGAATAGATGGTGACCGAATTTTTCGCCTCCCGCAGCGTCAGACCCGGTTTCAGTTTTCTCATTTTTTCTCCTTGGTAAAAATGGTATGTATTTGGCATTAAATTATATGGTTTTCCACAAAAATCAAGTTGTATTGGCATTTTTTCAGATTATATTAAAAATCATAACCTGTTCAATCAATCAACAGCGAAGGAGTTTGCCTTATGGTACAAAACAAACGCCATACCTTTACTCTCATAGAACTTCTGGTTGTAATAGCCATCATCAGCGTTTTGGCGGCCATGCTGCTGCCGGCGTTGAGCAAGGCGCGGGAGAAAGCGAGGGGGATCAGTTGCCTGAACAACTTCAAATCCATCGGCATTGCGAGCCTGTTCTATTTCGAGGACTATGATTGCATTCCTCCATATTTGGGGCTTGATTCCACCGAGGCAGTCGGTCCCGCCTGGTGGAAGGAGAACCCTGCGAACGGTCTGCTGACCCAATACATCACTGGCAATGCCAACAGCGCCGTGCTGGGCGGATGGTGCAGCAAAAGCGGAATCCTTTATGCCAGCAAATACCATTGTCCCAGTCGTAACGCCGAGCCTCGGTCAGCCAGTGAAACCCTGAGTACCGGATTGGGGCTGAACAGCATGCTCCACTGGAAAGCCCAAGGTCTTCGAAACGGTGGCAGGCCTTTTCCAACCAAGTACCGGGTTTCAGGGGTCAAGCGCCCATCCCGCGGAATGTTGTTCATGGAAAGGAAAATGGACTACGGGCGAAGCGATTTTACCGTCAGCTACAATTTCAACGAACAGACGGGTTCCACCGGCGAGCATCTCGGAGCCTTCCCGCATGTGGGGAAAGCCAATGTCCTGTTTCTGGACGGCCATGTCGCGTTTATGAAACCGCAACAGATTCCCGACAACAAACTAAGGCCGAACGGCAATGATGCCGCCTACAAGTCCACCTTTTGGGATCCCTTCACATTTACCAACGACAAATGGTGAAAAACATGTCCCAAAGTTTTCCGTTTCTTCTGGCGATTGTCCTTTCCTGCGTTACGCTTTTCGGCACCCCTTCCGAATTGGTGGTGGCCGACCAGGGCAAGTCCGCATATACCATCGTCTATGCTGACAGAGGTTCCGCTGAAATCAACGTCATGGTCAAGGAAAGCGCCCGGACGCTTCAGCAGATTGTACGCCTGGCCACCAATGCGGAGTTGCCATTGCAGCCGGAAAGCGCATTTACTGGAAACACGCCCGCCATTTTCATCGGCAGAGTCGCCGTCCTGAAGCACAACGAGCCGGAAAAACGCTGGGCCAGCCATATTCGTGCAGAAGGACAGAATCTCTTTCTCTGGGGGGATGACCGGAAATGCGGTCCTCCGAACCAGGATCGTCCCGACTCTTTTCGCTCCTTTATTTTGGGGACGCACCATGCGGTGCTGCACTTCGCCCAGCGCTTTGCGGACGCGGTGTTCCTTGTCCTGCCTGACTTGAAGCATTCCATTCCCTTCACGGGAAAGATCACGGTTCCTGCCGCATTTTGCGATGACCAGATTCCTCAGATAGAATACTGCATTGCCCGCGGCAAAGGACTGAATTACGATTTGGGCAACAACTATCGCTATGCCCCATGGAACCGGACTTTCGGGGGACACTCCCACACCAAGGCCATTCCGTGGCAGCAATACTGGGAGACCCACCCGGAATATTTCTGGAAAGCGGCACCGGACAAACCGCCATTCTGCTACAAGCCACGTCCGCAGTACTGCCTTTCCAATCCCGAGGTCAGGGAACTGATCTACCAGCATTTGGTACGCGAGCTAGACCAGGGCTACGAGCAGGTCCAGCTAGGCCAAAGCGACAGTTTCCACACTTGTTACTGCACGCAATGCATCAAAGACCGAGGGGAAATTTCGTCTGGGGGATACCTTTGGCGGATGCATCGGGACATGGCTCTTCGTCTGATGAATGACCGTCCTGGCAAACGGGTGGTCATCATGGCCTACGGCCCCACTTGGGAACCGCCAAAGACCTTTGACAATTTTCCCCCGAACGTCACCATCGAATTGGCCAGTTTCGACCTGAAAGAGGCCGTGTCACCCGGCAGCGCCTGGCAGCGGTGGCAGACCTTCACCTGCCCCAAAGTGGTCTATCTTTACACATGGGGCTACTACAATTACGCGGGTTTCACACCCAATGCGGATTTTGCCAGCCTGTCCCAGCAGGTGAAACTCTTCCGTGACGCAGGGGTGGTTGGAATATATCGTTGCGGTTTCGGAGAGCAGCCTGGCCTGGAAGGACCTGAATACTTCATCTTCGGACAACTGCTGGACAACCCCTCTGCGGATGTCCGTGCGCTCCTGCACCGATACTGCCGACAAGCCTTCGGCAAAGCCGGTTCAACAATGGTGCAATTCTTCACGATTCTGGACGAGGCGGTGAAGAGCAAGGAGCCGTATATCAGCGATTGGAACAAAGACATCAATCCCTCCAGAAAGCAATTCCGTCGTTTTGACCTTGAACTGCTGGCGGAACGCTATCCTGAAACACGCCTGAACCAACTGGAAAACCTGCTGAACCAGGCGGAAGCCCTGGAGCAGACACCCATGCTCAAAATCGTGCGGGCTGAATATACGCTGCTGAAGCATAGCGCACGCTGTGCCGCGCTGTTCTGGAAGGGCATGACAGAACGGACAGCCGAGAATGCCAAAGCCTTGATGAACGCCGTGCTGTCACGTTCCGAATACATCGATTCCCTGCCGTCCGATGAAAAAGGCGTGTCGCGTCTGGAGGATGTCATTCTCTATGGCGGAAGCACCAAGGATGTCATAAAAATCGGCGGACGGCTGAACTGCCTTTTCAACGCTCCCTTCCATTGGAATCTTGAAGCCATGAAAGCAGGGAATATCCTTCCCTTTGGCCGCACTCTGATCGCTGACGGCAAGGACACCCAGTTCCTGGTTCCCATGTGCATGGATGACCGTACGCCTCCCACCGTGAAATTCGAGCGCACTGTCCAGGTCCGCGCCCGCCAGGAGGATTCCAGGCTAATCATTTCACTCATCGGGAAAAACCTGAATCATGAAAACCGCAAGAGGCTGCGGCTCAGGATCAAACTGGGACCGGACAAGGGGCAGCGTCATCAGGTATTCGGCGCATTTGCCAACGGCGCGCTCTCCGACAGCGTGCAGGATGGTTTCATCACCGACCCGCACATCAACGGACAGCAGGAAAAATGGGTTCCATCCAGCGCATTGCGTCCCTTGGTGAAATGCCCGACGCCGGATACGGCGGAAGTCACCATTCCCTTGGACAAGTTTGGCGGAAAACTGCCCCGTCCCGGCGATAAATGGCTCTTCAATGTCGCTGTTTACGTGCCGAACCGAGTGTTCGCGGGCGGTCTGGTCTGGGAAGCCGCCCTGGACCACCTGGACTGGCAGCAAGCCTTTGAACGAGAGGGGACCCTGCGCTTCTGAAAGTGGTTGGCGGCTCGTTGTTAAAACCGCAATATATACCCCTACTGCAATCCGCGAGGCCTGAAGGCCTTGCGGGCAAGTTTGGGGTCTTCACTCCCTGCACACCAGGTTTTACCGCTGTATATTGAAGGCCTCGCGGGCAAGTTGGGGGTCTTCACTCCCTGAATGCCAGATTTTATGGTTGACCTGTCAAACAAGGACGATAGCTCACTACTAGTGTATCCTCACTAGCCACTAACCACTGCCTTCCACCGCACTCCCTGGGCGGCGGCCCAGGAGGCCAGGCGGCTGTCCACCAGGTCGCCGTTCTGCACGGCGGCGGACAGCACCTGGGGCAGTTCCTCCAGAGAAACCAGTTTTAGGGAGATATCCTCCCCCTCTTGCAGATTGCGCTGATGCAGCTGGTTAGCCGGGCTGTCTTCGGGAATATCCATAAACACCACAGAGACCAGCTCGCCGCTCAAGCCGGCGGAACTGCTGCATGGGCCGGTCTGCCAGGTCACCGTGCCCTCATAGCCCGTCTCCTCCTTCAATTCGCGGACGGCTGCCTGCTCGACGGTCTCCCCTGGGTCAACCAGACCCGCCGGCATCTCAATGACAAAAGAGTTGACAGGCGGGCGGAACTGGCGTATCAGGATGACGCGGTTGCTTGGACGCAATGTCGCCACCACCAGAGCCGCCAAATTGGTGCCAGGCCGCTGTGCCGCTTCCCATTTGCGGGCAGCGCCCGTCGCATCCGTCCAATGAATCAAATCCAGCCGCAGGAAACGTCCTTCGGCCAAGTGTTCGGTTGTGTCACAATGAGGAAACATTCTAAGGAGGAGTTTGGGTGATTGGTTTGGAAAGTTTTGAAGAAGAACTACAAAGACTACTACCTGTTTTTGAAAATTGCTCTTTGACGTACAGCAAGTGGAGTGAGACCAGTCATTTTTCGGAAAAGACGACTAAAGTAATTGGCGTCTGAAATGCCGATGGCGGAGGCTACGGCTGATATTGGCAGAGAAGTGTCTTCAAGAAGCCTTCTGGCGCGGCCAATTCTGAGGTTTAACTGATACTGACGTGGGGTAGTCCCTGTTGTCATGGCAAAATGACGCATCAGGGTAGCCTTTGACACATGTGCGATATGGCATAAGTCGTATATGCTGACCTGCTCGTGATAATGGCGATTCAGGAAGGAAATGACCTTGGAGCACTCCTGATGCGTGGCATGGCTTGCCTCACCGCCACCTTGGTAGTTTCGGATAAGCACGCTCAAAATGCTCATGTAATTGCCCAGAGTGGCGAAGGCAAATCCTGGAGGACGGTTCAAGTTATCGTCTCGCATTCTCTCGCAAAGAGACCGAATCATCGGCAATTCGCTGTCAGGTAGGTGCATTTGAGCGAATTTAACGCCTGATGGAGGTTTGCCAAGGTAAAAGGCGCTGAATCCAGGCAGGTGCGCCACATCCAACTGTGGCAATGGCATATTTGCGGGGCGAACCAGCAAATTGAGCAGCACCAGTTTCTCACACTGTTCGTATGCGTGATAAACTCCCTCTGGTATGCAGAAGACATCGCCTGCACCGATGACATCTCGCCGTCCTGCCGTCACATGCACGCCTCTGCCCTCGAAAACCAGCACCAATTCCACAAAGTCATGGCAGTGACGAACCCTGTCATGTTGATATTCGAACCAAGTCGGCACAATCGGCAAAGTGCGAAGCACTTTTGGAGAAGGAAAAGCATAGAAGCTTCCCCGTCGCTCATCATAGGGTTGCTCCATGGCAAGCGACATGTGTTTCATGCTCTGGCTGATATTTCTCATTTATGAACCGTTATGGACAAAACGATGACACGAACCGCCTTTGAAGATTAAAAGCCGTTTTCAAGACTTTATTCCAGTTTTCTAGAAATAATACTATATATCCTAATTTAAAACTTGCAACTTTTATGCTAATTAAAGCGACTTTTTTCCTTGCAAGCAACCTGAAAAATACGTATATTAAATGATAATCTCTAACCAGAACATTGAGTATGCTTCCCAGAGCATTTAAAACACCCGGAGACTGTCCATGAAAAAGCAGCGGATTTTTACTTTAATTGAATTGCTGGTCGTCATCGCCATCATTGCCATTTTGGCGGCGATGCTGTTGCCTGCCTTGTCAAAAGCACGGGACAAGGCACGACTGACCTCATGCACCAACAACCTGAAGCAGCAATCAACATCAAACCTGATGTATGTCAACGATTGGGAGGACTACAATATCCCTGGCTACTCCAATTACGGTACCAAGGCGGGGCAGAACTCGGCATTGACTGCTCCATATTGGATTTATCACCTTTACACCTACCTTGGAGACGCTTCGGTGAAAGTAGCTCAATGTCCTTCGGAACCCAAAGGATGCGGTCCGTACTATTTTTGGATGATGGATCCCCCTGGCAAACAGTTTGAACGGGTGGGTTACGCGATGAACACCCGTCCAGGCTACTGGTACCAATGCTATAGGATGACCAACTTCAAGCGTCCCTCTTATGTTTCTCAATACCTTGACCAGACCTTTCCTGTCATGGCCGATTGCCCCGAGAACATGCACTCAAACATCTACTGGCCTCACAACAACCGCGAAAACATGAGTTTCCTGGATGGTCATGTCCAAGCGCTGACCGCCACCGAGTACCATTTCCCAAATTACGGGCTTGGCAACGCCTCCACCTTCTAAATGCCTAGACAATAGAGCAGACCATCAATTCCGTTCTTTCCACCTGTCACGAGAAACAACATGCAAAAAATATCCGTTCTCCTGCTTTTTTTCGCCATGACATGTCCGCTTCAGGCAGTCGGCAATTACCTCGTAAACGGTACGATGTCCGAACTGAATCAGCAGGATACACCCGCTGGATGGATGATTCAGTCTGGCTGCTGGCGCACTTTGCCAGACGGCGTGGAACTTTCCCCTGACCCAGAAAAACCTGGTAAAGTCTCCTTTGTTCAGATGCTGAAACTGCCTCTGGACAGCTGGTTGAAGGTCGGGGCAAAAGTGACCGCCCCTACTGGCACGCGCTTTCGCATCTATGTCGAGCACCACACTGCTGAGAAGGAACCAGCCAAGCGCAAATACGGCTCCTCTGGGGCGGTATGGATGACAGGTGACGGAACAGAACAACTGTATTCACGCACCTTTCAAGTCAAAATTCCCTATGCCTACTGCTATGTGGCAGTCCAAACGGATGGCACAGCTCCAGTGACTTTCCGCGGACTCTTTGTCGAGCAAGACAAATCCCTTCAATGCCTGGGAGGAAAATGGAGGGTTGCTCCGCCCCATCAGCTCAACAATGGTGAAATCGAATGTGTAGGGAGAAAGGGAATGGTGACCATTCAGGACATTCCAGTGCGTCCAGGGGCACATTATCGCCTGGAGTACGAGGCCCGCGGACTAGACGAGGCCAAAACGGTGACAGGCTTCCATGAAATCCAAAGCCGCATCACCCCTTCGGTGAACGGCTCCTTCGCGTTTAACGACGTCGGCGCTGTCGCCCAGCGCAAGTTCCAGATTTTCACCGTGCCGAAAGAGTCCAATGTGCAGACCATCGCCTTTTCCCTTCAGGTGGCCAACGAGGGCAAGGTCCTGTTCCGTGACTTTACTCTTGAGGAAATACCTGTTGATCCGACTGCGGACTGGTCGCTCCGTCTGGACACGCCGTTCTACCGTAACCTTATCTTTGCCAGCGATAAAGACCGAGCTGTAGCAGGAACCATTTTGGCAGACGCCACTGCCGCCCGAGGAAAACTCACCCTCACCCTGCCTGACGGTTCGCGCCAGACGTGTGAAATCGCCTTCACCAACGGAAAGGCTGCCTTCCATTTTGCCCCCTGGTCAGGCACACCAGGCGGTGGTGAACTTGCCGCCGAGGTGGTGGCGGAGGATGGTCGCTCCCTGCGGACATTTACCGAGCATATCCGTTGGCTTGAGCCGCTTGAGCAGGAGGTCAAAGCCCATCCCAACGGCTATTTCACCCATAATGGGCAGTGGGTTTTCCCCATCTGCAAGTGGGGGGCGATGCCCGATCAAGAGCAGGAGGTCTATTTCCTTGCCAGGCAGGGATTCAATGTAGTAAAAACGAATTTTGACTGTACTCCGCGTCGAATGCTGGAACGGCTGGATATGGCGCACCGTTACGGACTAAGGGTCTTCATCCATTCTGGCTGTCCCAGAAGCGAGAGTGACGTGCCCAGACATCTGGAACGGGTGCATCGTCTGTTCATTCCGTCAATCCTCGCCCATCCTGCCTTCATGGGGCATTTTCTGGTGGATGAGCCGCTGTGGGCGGGGCTTTCCCATAAACCACTGCGGGCTGTGTATGAGGATTTGCGCGAACTTGATCCTGGGCATCCTGTCTGGATTAATGCCGCGCCGCGCAACGAGATCGGCGATCTTCGCCCATACGGGGAGTGCTGTGATATCTACGGTGTGGACATCTATCCTGTCCCCTGGCCAAATAGTCACTCCGCATTGGAGGACAAAACTCCCAGTTCATGCGGCAAATACGCCGCCAGAATGGCAGAGGTGGTCTATGGCCGCAAACCCATTTGGGACGCATTGCAGGGTTTCGCCTGGCACGAATGCACCAATGACCGCTGGAAACCGGAGGCCGTCAAACCGTATCCCACCTTGACGCAGGCGCGTTTCATGGCCTACGACACACTGCTCTCCGGCGGAACAGGCTATGGTCTATGGGGCATGAGTTATATCCAGCACAATGAGTTCTACGAAGTGTGTTTTCAGGTGACCCGTGAACTGTCCGCCATGTCCGCACCGCTGCTGCATGGTGCGCGCCGTGAACTGACGACCTCCGAATCGGCTCTCCGCGCCGTGGAACTCACTCTGGACGGCAAGTTCTATTATATCATCCTCAACATGACCGAAAAGCCTGTGAAAGCCGCTGTCCACGCCACGGTCAAAGACCTACAGGACCATGCCAGCGGAGCATCGGTTGATTTCACCTCCATCAGCCTGGACGGCTATGGTGTCATCACCTGTGGAGCCCCTCTTCCTCCGCCTGTCAATCCGCTCCCCGCGTCCAATGCCGATTTTGACCGAATGGGTTCGCCGTATCCCGCCCTCATCCAAAAGATGAAGGCTGAAGCGCTCGCCAAAAAATACGACGGCTCCGCAAAATGGATTTGGGACGCGACGACCACCCAGCCAGGCGGCTCCTGCCTGGCGGTCAAGGTCATCGATGTTCCGAACACCACCGTCGGCTCCTCCATTCGCTTCGCATGCGATGATTTCGCCACCCTCTTTGTGAACGGGGAGAAAGTGCTCGACTGGAAGGAGAAATGGAATTGGATGGCCGACGTTGACCTCACCCCTTTCCTGCGCAAAGGACGCAATGTCATCGCCATTCTGGGGCGGGATGCTGGTGCGCTCCCCTGTGGCATTCTAGCCGAAATCCGGGTCGGAGCCGAATGCTATCCCACAGACGAGTCCTGGCGGACGTTCCCCGAAAACGACGGCCAGGGCATTCTCCCCGCCGATTCCGAATTGGACAAAGGGCGGCCAGCCGCCGTCATCGCTCCCTATGGCGGCGGAGCATGGGGCAGAAATGTCAGAATGAAATAAAATTGGGGTACCCCCTCCAGTTTTGTCATGCAGGGAAACAGATTTGCCAACAGGACATGACATGCCGAACATGAAAACCTTCCGCTTATGCCTACTCTGTTGCCTGTCTGCCGTACTCTGCCGCAGCGGGGAGAATCTGCTAAAGCGGGAAGGATGGACTTTCCTGCCCGTCGCAGATGCAAAGGGAGAGCGTCTCTCACTGGCTGACGGGACGGTGGAATTGTCCAAAACCTCCCCTGACGGGCACATCTTCTACCATTTCATCCCTGGTGACCTGAAAATGGAACCAGGGCAGGAGTATTTGGTCGAGGCGGATTATGAATGCCTGGACAGCGGTGTGCAGGGTTTGCTAATGGTTTCCATGCCTGGAAGCGCGCGGACACCCTATCCGACATCACGACCATTGAGTGGGGTTGGCAGGCCACTGCATGCCGCCGTGACCTTTCGCGCCAAAGTGGACGAGACGAAAATCCGCATTCACTTCTGCCTCAAGGGACAGGGGCGGGTGCGCCTGACCTCCGTCACGGCACGCCCTTGGCAATCCCCCGTCAATATGCTGGAGAATCCTGCACTGGATTGGGCTGTGCGCACACCCCTGAATGCAGAGGGGTCGATGAAGCGGGATGGACATGCCTTTGTCATCACCAAGACGGGGACGAAAGGATACCTTGCCTTCGTGCAAGTGCCAGATATCCCGATAACGCCTGGCAAGAGCTATCGGATTGAAATGAACGTGACTCGGCTCGATGAAACGGCGACATCCTCCATGATGGTCTCCATGCCAGGCGGCAAGCGCACACCATATCCCACAGTGGCGGCCATGGCCGCAGTCGAAGAAGCAGAGACTCTGGAGTACATTTTCACCGCTAGGGAGGATGAGACGCTTCTGCGTCCCCATCTGCTAATCAACGGCGAAGGACGCGTGCGCATTGATGGTTTTATCCTGGAGGAACTTTCAGTAAAACGGCTGCATGAACTTGAGAATGCCAGAAAAGCACGGCAGCATTCTTTTGATGTTTCCGCCTTACGGCGGTATTTTCGCCCTTTTTCGCAACTTCGAGCACGGCTGGAACGCGGGGCACTGGCCATGGATGGAGCGGTCAACTCTGGCTTCTCCTGTGAGTCGCTCTCCTGGCATGCCTCTGACATTCAGATGCTTTGGGTACGCTTCGCCTCCGAGGCTGGTGGCTATCTGCGAATGGACTTCACGTCGCAGTACGGTGGAGACACCCACTCTTCCATGCTGACCTGTTCCTCCTATCCAGATGGCGAATGGCATGACCTCGTTTTTTTCGTTGGGAAAGACCCTGTGTGGAAAGGTGAAATCATCAGTATAAAACTGACCTGGATAGGGGGAGTAGGCCGTCGCGCCATTGCCGCATTGGAAGCGTTGCCAACCCCCAACGCCATCCCCTTTGCAGTTGCTCTTCCGACAGGAAAACCAGTGATTTTGGAGCATATCAGTCCTCGCGGAAATTACACTCTTCGCTGGCAAGGCGGA
The DNA here is from genome assembly GCA_017431185.1 of Victivallales bacterium. Next base: position 11,742 of record JAFRLP010000508.1, read on the forward strand.
GATAACCCAGGCTGTACGCTCACCTTTCTGGACAGAAACGGGAACACGCTGGCTGTCAACCAACTCCCGCCTGGCGAAGAACGGCTCACACTGACTTGCCCGGAATTGGCGGTCACCGCCAAAATCGTCCGCAACGACGGAGCTGGCTGTCCTGTGCTCACATTGGACAGTCTGCCCCCGCTTGACCCGCCCGATACTTACTGGCACGGCTGTTGGATATGGTCGCAAAGCGTCCCAGGTCCTATCAACACCACCGTCTGGTTTGAGCGTGATTTCACCTTGGAAAGCCTTCCTGCCATTGCCGAATATGTCGGGGTTGGGGATGACTCATTCGAACTGCATCTCAATGGCCAGGTGTTTTCTGGCGGCGATGACTGGAGCACCCCTGTCAGAATACCAGTCGCCCGCGCACTGCGCGTTGGATATAACCGAATGATGGTCAAAGTCCATAACATTGGAGCCTGGGGCGGTATGCTCGGTGAACTCTATATGGAAAACGGGGACGTTTCTCGGCTGATTGTCAGCGACGGCAGGTGGACTTGCTATGTGGGCGGGGAGACGCCCCCTGAAAAATGCGACCAGGAAGTGGTGGTGCTGGGCGCGCCTCCTGTTGCCCCATGGAATGCCAGAGTGGGCTATCTGTATGTTGGGCCACGCGGTCAAGTGCGAATCACCGCAACCAGGCCAGGCGGTTGCACACTGACTGTTCTGAAGTCGCCGACCGTCAGCACTTCACATCTGCCCTTCCGCCTCTCCATGCCAGACGGCACATCCCGCCTGTTCACCGCCCAGGTCACCCCCGCGACAAACGTCTGGAAGACAGGAGAGAACGTTGAGCTGTCCTATAGACTGCCGCCCTGTCCGCCAGGTACACAAGCCTACCTGGCCGCCGATTTTCTCCATGTAGAAGGAGATGCGGATGTAGGTGCTCCGCCCATTGCGGAACCGCCAAATGGCCAGCTCGCTACCGCTAAGGTTGAAGGAACAGGACAACGCGCCTGGTTCGTCATTGATGGCCAGAAAGTCCCGCCCATGTATTTGGATTTTCCTGGAGGATATCTGGACAATCCCGCCGCCAGGCGCTATCTGCTCGACAATGCCAAGGCAATGGGCTGCCGTCTGGTCCGTTTCCTGGGGGGGCGTTTTGATGATATCTGGAAAGCGCCAGGAAAGTATGACTTCACCCTGCTTGACCGCAGTCTGGAATATCTGGAGATCAACGCGCCTCGCATGAAGGCCATTGTCATCATTCAATGCGCCACTCCCCGATGGTGGATGAATGCTCATCCGAATGAGGTTACCGCATACGCCGATGGGCATCCCATTCATCCTCAGAAGGACCGACAGTCACTGGCCTCAAAAAAATGGCTGGAGGACGGCGGTGAGGTGCTTCGCGCCATCATCAGGCACATCAAATGCAGCCCCTACTCTA
>JAFRLP010000509.1 GCA_017431185.1 Victivallales bacterium
AAAATTATAAATAAGGGTAGTTCTACGATGATTGCCATTGTGCTATAATTCTCTTTTTCATACGCATTATAGACAATTAATGTAAACAAATGATAAAAAGCAGCAAAAATTATGGTATTTTTTATCTAAATACTTGAAATTGCCTTACTCCGTCAGTTTGCGGAAGACGGGGCGCACGCAGTCTGGTTTCTGGAGGCCCAGCTTGAGCCACAGAAAGTCATCCCATTGCAGTTGGTTGGAGAAATCTTCGGCAGTCCAGTCCAGCAAAGTCAGCAACTGGTCGTATGGAAGCAAATGCCAGTTTGCACGTATGATGGTGTTGCAGGAATGTTTCAGCCAGGCGGGTGAGAACTGGATATCCGTCGCCAGCCCCATCTGTGATGCCGCTTGAAGCAACTGCGGTTCCGTGCATTCCAGGATGCGGCAGAGCCGTTCAGGAGGCACAAGCCCCCAGTTGCGCCAGATCACAGCCTGGAATGGCGTCGGAAAATGTGGATGTGCTATCGCCTTCGGGAAAGTCCCCTTGGGCAGGTCATCGGCGGTCATCATGGGTTATTCAGCCTCCTTTAGCAGACGGAAGGAGTATCCGTCAATCTGTATGGACGCGGAGTCGAAAGTCGCATTTTCAGGCCAGGCCTCCACTAGTCTGGCATTCGTGCCGGACAACTTGACGGTGGCAGGCTTGCTTTCCAGGTTGGCCAGCACGATCAGCTTGCGCGAAAGCCCTTGCCAATCATAATAGGAGACCTTGACGTTCCTGTTGTCCGTCTTGAGCGCGGTCTGCTCCCAGTATGGGTGGAATGTCCCGGAGGAGATATCCTGCTGGTCGAGCACCGGCCAAAGTCCTTTGATGGGCGGGTAGCCGGCCCCGCTCATCTGCACGTCGTGGAGCAGGCACATGGCGATCATCGACTTGCCTGCCTCGAACATTTCCGCCTGACGTTCCTGTTTGCTTCGGGTGCTTTTGCCGAACCATTCCTTGAATTTCGGATGGAAATGGAGCGAGGAGAGGAACTGCACCGCTGCGCCCATGGCCTCGCTGCTGTAGTTGTATTGCCAAAGCCCTGGCGAGGAGTAGTCCTTGTCGTTCATATACACGTAGGTGTTGACGGGGAAGGAGTGCATGAACTCCTCGCCGGGGTTCACCGCGTCCACGAAGCTCATGAACGCCGGATGGAATCCCCGCCAGTTGTGTATGTAGAGATATCCCTTCGCATAGCGTTTCTTGATGAGCTTGTAGAGGCGTTTGTAAAGTTCGCGCGTGCCGAAGATGTTCATGATTTCCACGGGACGCTCCGGCGTCAGCACCCTTTCCCTTTCCACCAGGTTGTAGGGGCGGTTCGTGGTGCATGTGCCGCCGGCGTCGAAGTAGATCCCCTTGTAGTCGAATTTGTCCATGTTCCGCGCCGTGTAGTAGCACAGGTAGTCCCGAAATTGCGGTACATTCGGGCACACGGGGACGAAGAGGTGGAACTTGGTGCCGTCGAAGTCCGTCCCGGGAACGGAGACCGGAGCTTCGCCATGATAGGCGCGCTCCCAGTCCTTTGCGAAATAGTCGAAGAGCGGATTTTCGTCTGGAATCATGTTGTTGGTGCAGTACGGAATGCAGTCGATTCCCAGTTTTCGGTATTCCTCGATGCGCTTCAAAGTCGAGGCTGGGTCTGACGGCCAGGCCAGATAGTTGCAGCGGTAGAATCCGATTTCCTTCTTTTCATGGCTCCAGCCGCGAATCGCCATCGTCTGGCCAGGATAGGCCAGCCAGCCTTCGCCGTGCATCTTGCGCCAGTCGGCTCTGGGCGGCTTGCCAGGCGTCGCCATCACCGCGAGGGTGTACTCCGCTTTCCTGTCCAGGCGGGCCTTGCCCGTTATGAAGCTGGCGGTCAGTCTTGCCGTGCCGTCAGGATACCTGGAAAGCATGAATGGATGTCCGTTTTTGGAAAACACGTAGTTGGCGTTGTTGTCCGTGAACACGGCAAAGCCCTTCCTGCCAGTCACCCCGATGAAGAACGGGCTGCGCACAGTCGCGCCGCTTTTCTCCCAGGAAACGTCCATATTGGGCGTCAAGGCGATTTTTGCGGCTTCCTCCGCAAGCGTGAAGTCGATTCCGAAGTTCTCCATCAGAACGGGTTGTCCCGTTGGCTCGATGGAGAAGTCAACCCGGACTAGGCCATCGAAGTCGATGACGCGCTTCCAGTTGAGAAGCACCTTGCCGTCCCCTGACTGGAGTTTTCCCGTGGTGACCAGGGACTCGAAGGTATCCGCCTGTTCCTCCTTGCCAGCGGGCAGGAAGGTAGCCGCCTTTCCGTCTATGGTCGCCTGGAAGTCGGATGAGCCTTTCAGCACGGGTTGCTGGAAGCTCCAGGCCTCTACTGGGAAAACCCTGCCGTTGAAATGGTATTCGTGGAAATTGGTCAGGGCCGAATCTCCCTTCCAGACGGGCTTTGACCAGGGGAAGGGGATTGTCTCCTCCAGACCCTCCTGGGTGCCGAGAAAATCCATTTCAGGCACGCCAAATTTTTTGTTCGTGCTGAAATTGATGTCCTCCCCCGTGATTTCAAGGCCCAACTGGTAGTATCCGGTGGCGAGTTGCGGGAAGGGAAGCTTTATCAGCGTCTTCTGCGATTGCAGGAGCATCTCCTTGGCGGCGATAGCCTTGCCTTGTTTGTCGGAAAGGGAAATTCTGGCCAGCAGCCTGCCCGATTGGAGCGCCTTTTCCAATTTGTAGTCGCCCTCCTGCAAGGTAATCTCAAAGTCCAGGATCCTGGCGTTTCCGTGGCAGGTGGTCTTCATGGTCGCCAGCTCCTTGATTAGCACATTGGTTGCCCAATACAAGCCGTTGCCGCTGACTTCAACCTCCGTCATGCCAGCCCAGGTGAGCTTGTCCTGCGTCTTCCCCTCATAGGTCTTCTGCGTCCCTTCCACCAAGTCCTTCACCCGCATGGTCACGCCTTGGGTGGCGGCGTAATCGACAATGCCGTTCTCCAGGTTGCCCAGTGACTCGACACGCACGGGCGGCGCATCCAAAGTCAGTTTGCCCGCCAGGGCGATGAAACTTTCTCCCTTTCCTGCTGTGCTCCAGGCAATCCAGCGGTCATTGTCCTCGAGGATGTCCTGGTCTTCACGGCGCAGTCCCAGGTTGACCTGAAGGGTACCGGCTTCGGCTTCCAGTTCCGCCAGCGGGATGGAAAGCTCCGCCGTCCACCCCTTCTCCGTAATCTGGGCGGCGCTTTTCATCTGCGTCTCCTCTCGCCAATTCGCCTTCGGACCAGTCAGCTTTGCCCAGGCTCCGTTGGGGTATATGAAATACTGAATGGTCTTGCCGCTGGCGGTGCGCACATCCATTTCCGCCAAGGCCGCATGCTTGTACACCAGAGTCCTTGCCCCAGGCGTGGCGTCGTTCTCTGTGATACGACCCTCGATTTCAAAGGCCAGCAACAGATTCTTGCCATCGTTTTTCAGCATGGCCCAGGCGGGATGCCTGGAGTACATCGCCTTTGAGTGCAACATCATGGACAGCGGCACCCTGCTTGCGTCATCCCATTCCCCGTTGCCGAGCTTTCCGTCAATGTTGACTTCGGCGGAGGCTCTGGGAATGCTTGCCTCCGAAGGCTTTGCGCCTCCCTTTTCCGCATGGGCAAGGTACAGCTGCTTGACCTCGGAGTCGGTGATGAAGCCGTCGAAAAAAATTATTTCATCCAAATCGGTGGTGACGGTGTTCTTCGTGCGCCAGAAATTGTTCGGCATGAACCACAGCCTGTGCTGCTCTTTGTTGCCGCGCTTGATGGGCAGGCCGTAGGATTGGACAGCCCCCTTCTCTCCGTTGAGATTGACTCGCATCTCCATAT
>JAFRLP010000051.1 GCA_017431185.1 Victivallales bacterium
AGCCCGCGCGAATGAGGTGTGGCGCGGGCGCAAGCCCGCGCGAATGAGGTGTGGCGCGGGCGCAAGCCCGCGCGAAACAGACAACCACATCTTTTCCATGATTCGTTCTATCTGCATACCCTGTGCCCCGCCTGTCGATATCACGGGATTCGACCCATTGCTGGAGCACCCTCTGTTTCAGGCATTGCGCTACCGCAAGCAGTTGGGGCTGAACGACCTGGCGTTTCCAGGTGCGGTGCATACCCGCTTTGAGCACGCCCTGGGCGTGCTGGCTCTGACCCAGCGGCTTTGCCGCATCCAGAATCTGTCAGGGGACGACGTCAGGCACCTTCAGGCTTTCGCCCTGCTGCACGACATCGGCCACGGCCCCTTTTCGCATCAGGTCGAGCCAGTGCTTCCTGGTGACCATCATGCCAACGGAATTCACTGCCTGGAGGAGATGAGGCCGTCACTGGAAAAAGCGAGAATCTCCCTGGCGCGTCTGGTCAGAATGCTGGCGGGGCAGGATGAATTGGCTGGCTTCGTGAGCGACCGCAACCTCGGCGCCGACAAATTGGACTATCTGGCCCGTGATGCCTTTCACATCGGCTTCCATGGCACTCCCGACATTGAGCGAATCCAATGCTATACCGTGTTTGCGGAGGGAAAACTGGCCATTGAGGAGAGATTCGTCGAGGACATCAAGCAACTTCAGAAGTTCTACTCCTATCTGCATCAGCATGGCTATCTCAACAAAACCGCCCTTGCCGCTCAGCGGATGCTGCAACGCGCCTGTCAAGAGGAACTTCTGCTTGCACCGCCTGGAACAGCGGAAAACATTTGGCGAGAGGGGGACGGCCAGCTTCTCGCCCGCCTTTCCGCTGGACGCAGTGCGCTGGCACGTGCATTGGTGGAACGTCTTCAGCGCCGTGAACTCTATCACAGTTTCCTGGTGCTAAAACCGACGGGATACGGATGGGTGGAACGGGTGGCCGGCAAGCCCATCTGCGTGCAGGAGCGTCCCCGCTCTGAACTGCGCTCGTTCTGCGAGCGTTATGCTGATTTGGCGGGCTTGCGCGAACTGGAGGACAAACTGGCTGACGCCTTCGGGCTCGCCCCTGGCGAAATCCTGTTTGCGGCCATGCCCTATTTCCGCAAACTGATTCCCCGTGATGTTCAGGTGTTTGCCAGTGGCGAACAGGTCAGCTACTCGTTGTTTGAAAAGGACGCTGACCATCGCCGTTCCCTGGAAAGCGATTATCTGCGCACTTTCGCTGTGCGTCTGGTCTGTCCCATCCGGCATCGTGAGCGTCTGGCGCGTCTGGCAGAGATGGAGGACGTTTTGGGGGGCGCGGCATTGCCAAAAAACTACCAATGAGATTGTATTTTTGCCGTGACTGCGTGAAAAAGGATTTTCATGCATTATATTGATGACTGCAAAACAACCAGATAAAACAGTCTTGGCAAAGCATGAAAATCTCCACCAAAGGCAGATACGGTCTGCGCATTCTAATCGACCTGGCGACTCACGACTCCACCAAGCCGCGTTTGGTGCGTGACATTGCGGAGTCCCAGCAGATCTCGGAAAAATACATCAGCCGCCTTATCATTGACCTCAGACGCGCACGGCTGGTGCGGTCTGTCCGAGGCATGAAAGGCGGCTTCTTTCTGGCGCGCTCCCCGAAAGAGATAACTTTGCTGGAGATAATAGAGACAATGGAGGGGACGCTTTCCATCGTCGATTGCGTCATGGCTCCGGAAAAGTGCGCCCTGAACACCAACTGCACGGCGCGGAACATCTGGCAACGACTCAATGGCGGCATCCGCGAACTGATGCGGGGCATCACCTTTGAGGACATCCTTGCCGAATACAACAAGGGCAAACCCTCCATCGGCGTGCCTGAGTACTGCATCTGACGGTGCAGCGCTCAAGCGGCGCTCAGATTTTCGCCAAGGCCTGGCCGAGGTCGTCGAGGATGTCCTGCGAATCCTCGAGGCCGATGGATAGACGGATCAGTTCGGGGGCGAGTCCCGCAGCCTTCTGCTGTTCCTCGCTGAGTTGGGAATGAGTGGTGGAGGCGGGGTGGATGGCGAGGCTGCGGGCGTCGCCGACGTTGGCCAACTGAAGGAAGAGCCTCAGTCCATCGACTGTCGCCTTGCCTTCCGCCACGCCGCCCTTGATTCCGAAGACCACCATGCCGCCTTTGCCATGAGGCAGGTATTTCTGCGCCAGCGGATACGACGGGTCGTTCGGCAGTCCTGGATAGCGCACCCAGGCCACCTTTGGATGCGAGGCAAGATATTGCGCCACCTTCGCCGCGTTTTCCGAGTGCCGTGCCATGCGCAGCGGTAGGGATTCCACGCCTTGGAGGAAAATCCAGGCCGCGTCCGGCGAGAGCGTCGGCCCCTGGTTGCGCAAGGCGACAGTGCGCAGGCGCGTCGCAAAGGCCGCCGCCCCCACTGACGACCAGACCATGCCGTGGTAACCGCGGTCTGGCTCGTTGAAGAGCGAGAACTTCTTGTCCGTCCAGTCGAAATTGCCCGCATCGATGGCAATGCCGCCGATTCCCGCGCCATGCCCTCCTATCCACTTGGAGAGGGAGTGGATCACCACATTCGCTCCATGTTCAATGGGACGCAGGAGCGCCGGCGTGGCGAAGGTGGCGTCCACAATCAGGGGCAGATGGTGCTTCTGGGCAACCTTGGCATACCCCTCCAGGTCAGCCACATCCAGCCCCGGATTGCCGATGGCCTCCACGAAAATGGCGCGGGTGCCTGAGTCGATGGCCGCCTCCGTCGCCGCAAAGTCATTGACTGGCACGAATTTGGCGTGGATGTTATTGCTCTGGGGGAGAATGGCGTCGAATTGCGTGTAGGTGCCGCCGTAGAGATTGGAGGCGGCAACCAGATTCTGTCCCGTGGCGACGATGTTGGTGACCGAGAAATAGATGGCCGCCGTGCCCGAGGAGAGAGCCAGGCCGGCAACTCCGCCCTCCAGAGCGGAAAGGCGCTTTTCCAGCACATCCTCGGTCGGATTCATCAGCCGCGCATAGATGTTGGCGGCCTTGCGGAGGGCAAAGCGGTCGGCGCCGTCCTGCGCATTCTGAAAATTGACGGCCGTGGTGCGATAGACTGGAACGGCGGTGGCGTCGGTTGCCGGGTCTCCGTTCCAGCCGCCATGAACGGCAAGGGTGTCAAAACGGTATGTTTTTTCCTCTGTCATAGTGCTTTCTCCTTTTTAATGGCAACGATTCGGCAGCGATTCAGAACCCCGTCTGCTTTGACGTGCTGTAGCCTCGGATTTGCCACTTGAGCCTGACAAGCTTGGCGTGGGGCTCCAACCTGTCCGCGAGGCCTTCAGGCCTCGCGGATTGAAGTGTCCTTGGTGGCAGAATGGTGTTGCTTTAAATGTTCTCGAACAGCCAGGTCGAAAGATACCGGTCGCCGGAGTCGGGCAGCAGGGCAACGATGGTCTTGCCCACGAACTCAGGCTTCTTCGCCAGTTCCAGCGCGGCCCACAGCGCCGCTCCTGAGGAGATGCCCACGAAGAGCCCCTCTTCCTTGGCGGCGCGCCGCGCCGTCTCGCCCGCATTCTCGGCAGAGACTCCTATCACCTGGTCAACCAAAGACAAATCCAGAACCTTTGGGATGAAGTTCGCGCCGATTCCCTGGATTTTATGCGGGCCGGGCTTGCCGCCCTGCAAGATGGGTGAGGTGTCGGGCTCCACCGCAATGAGTTTGAAGCCAGGCTTCCTTGCCTTGATGACTTGTCCGACGCCTGTCACGGTGCCGCCTGTGCCGACGCCGCCCACGAAGGCGTCGACCTGTCCGTCGGTGTCCGCCCAAATCTCTTCGGCGGTGGTGAGGCGATGCGTCTCGGAGTTGGCTGGATTCTCGAACTGCTGCGGAATGAAGGAGCCGGGGTTCTCTTTCTGAAGTTCCAGCGCCTTCTCAACCGCGCCTTTCATCCCCTGTGCGCCGGGCGTGAGCACCAGCTGTGCTCCAAACGCCGCCAGTAGTTTGCGGCGCTCCACGGACATCGAGTCGGGCATGGTCAGGATGAGACGGTAGCCCTTCACAGCCGCCACCAGCGCCAGGCCAACGCCTGTGTTGCCGCTCGTCGGCTCGATGATGAGTCCGCCAGGCTGAAGGACCCCGCGCCTCTCCGCGTCCTCAATCATCCCCTTGGCGATGCGGTCCTTGACCGATTGCGCGGGATTGAAGAACTCCACCTTGGCCAGTACCGTCGCGGCTCCCTGGTTCATCCGGTTGATGCGAACCAGTGGCGTTCCGCCCACTTTCTCCAGAATGTTGTTGTAGATCTTCGACATGTTGACTTCTCCTTGTTTTGCGCTTGATGAAAGAGTCAATTAAAACTACTTATTTGGTAGTCTTTTTCGACTGAACAAACATTAATATAAAGCGTGTTTTCCCTTTTGCAAATTAGACTACCAAAAAAAAAGTGTTTTTCTTAAAAGTTAACCGATGGTGGCTTGCCAATGCCAAGAGGAGATTTCGCTGCCGCTGGACGCAGTTGCTCTGTGGGCAGGGGAGGGTGCTTGAAAAACCACGGTTCTCGCTTATATTGACCACCATGGCGTTGAACGGAATGCCGAAATCAGTTCCCCCGTCAATGAAAGAATAGCGTGACATGACTGACAAGAATGATTTTCTGTCCGAGATAGACCTCAGGCAAGACGACATCATCCACCTGGCCGACATCGTGTGGGAGAACCCCGAAACGGCTTTTCGCGAGTTCAAATCCTCGGGAGCGCTGATTTCATTCCTGCGCGCAGAGGGGTTTGTTGTGGAAGAGGGCGTGGCTGGGCTTCCGACGGCTTTCATCGCCTCCTTTGGCGCTGGCCATCCCGAAATCGGCTTCATCGCGGAGTTTGACGCGATTGACGGACTTAGCCAAGAGCCAATGTCAACCGTGAAAAAGAAACTGGCGGGTGTGACGAATGGACATGGTTGCGGGCATCATTTCTACTGTGCCGGAGCCGTCGCCGCCGCCCTGGCGGTCAAGCGTCATCTGGTGGAGAGTGGCGCCCAGGGCACGGTGAAGGTGCTGGGGTGCCCAGGCGAGGAAGGCGGAAGCGGCAAGGCGTACATGGCGCGCGAAGGAGTCTTCCGCACCCTGGACGCCGCCATCGGCGGTCATCCCGAAAATTTCTGGGCGGTTCGCACGCGTCCATCTCTGGCGTGCTGCACTATCCTCTACTGCTTCGAGGGACGCGCCTCCCATGCAGGGGCGGCGCCCCATCTCGGACGCAGCGCGCTGGACGCCGTTGAACTCATGAATGTCGCGGTCAATTTCCTGCGTGAGCACATTCCCTACGACAACCGCGTTCATTACGCCATCACTGACTCAGGCGGAAACGCTCCCAATGTCGTGCAGCCGCACGCTGAAGTCCTGTACATGATGCGGGCCAAGGACAATGGCGACCTGAATGCTCTTTGCAGGCGAGTGGACAAATGCGCCCAGGCGGCTGCGCTGGCCACCGAAACGACCATGACCAGCGATTTCCGCTCCGCCAGTTCGAATCTCATCACGGTTCCCACGCTTCAGCGAACGCTGCATCAGGCGATGCTGGATGTTCCGCTGCCCACGCCTGACGAAAAGGACCTCCGGTTTGCCGCCGAACTCATCAAGTCCATGCCTGACCGTGCGCCTGATGCTCCGCTGTATCCAGGAGGCGTCCAGCCGCTGCCAGATCGGATCGCCCCCCATTTCGGTTCAACGGACACGGGGGACGTCAGCTGGAACTGCCCGACCGTGCAGATGCATGTCGGCTGCTGGGTCCCTGGAACGCCAAACCACAGTTGGCAGACCGTTGCGCAAGGCAAGAATGGCTATGCCCGCCGCTCCATGCTCTACACGGGCAAGGTCATGGCGCTGGCCGCTGTCCGTCTTATGGAGAACCCGGAACTGCTCGCAGCCGCGAAACAGGAGCATCTGGCGCGGACGGGCGGAAAATACGAACCCGCTCTTCCGCCAGGAGTCATGCCGCATCTGTGACCAGGGAAAACAGCGGCCATTGCGAAAGGAAGCAAAATAGGAGAATCACGTGTCAATGGAGACGCAGGAACAGAACAGGCAAGAATTGAATGGACACGGCAAGGCCAGCGTCATGGCTCTTTTCCCGTTCCTGGTGTTTCTGGTGTTTTATCTGGGTGTGTCCATTGTCGCCCGTGACTTCTATAAAATGCCGATGCCAGTGGCGTTCCTCGTCTCTTCGGCTGTCGCGCCTGTACTATCCGCAGTTGCTGGCGGTCGCGTTGATTGCTGCCATTTTCTTGTGCCCTGCGCGTCAAGCCGCGAAAAAATAGGGAATGGGGGTATCAACTTGACGCAACTGACCACTGCATATAGACAATTCTATTGTCGTAGAACACTATATATTGCATGGTCAGGAAAATCATTTGCGTGATGTTTATACCCCTAAAAAGGAATTCATATACATAACCCTCACAAACAGGAGAGTCGGAAAATGAACACATGCAAGGTAGGCGAGTATGGCAACTGCGTGGAGCTGCTCAGCGGCAATTTCCGCATTGCGGTGACGCAGGATTTCGGCCCTCGCGTGATTGGCGGGTTCATAAAGGGCGGGGAGAACATCTTCGTGGTGATGCCCAACGAGCCGATGAGGAACGTTGACACGGGCTTCAGGCTGCGGGGCGGGCATCGCCTGTGGCATTCTCCTGAGGCGGCACCGCGCAGCTATGCGCCTGACAATGTTCCGGTCAAGGTGACCAGCACCGGCGAAGGGCTGGTCTTTGACTGCGAGCCGGAGGCCATCACGGGCATCAAGAAGACCATCACCATCAGCCAGGGGAAGGAAAACTGCTTTGTTTTGAACCACAGGCTTGCCAACTGTGGCCTATGGGACGTGACGCTGGCGCCCTGGGCCCTCTCCATGATGGCGCCTGGCGGCATGGCGGTCATTCCGCAGGGACGGGACACCACGCGCAACCCCTTCGCCATGGACCGCGCGCTTACCCTTTGGCCCTACTCCAAGTTCAACGACTATCGCCTCCTGCTGGAGGACGACTACATCTTCCTGAAGCAGGACTCCAAGGCTACCTCCCCCATCAAAATCGGCTATTACGCCAGCGACGGCTGGATAGCCTACGTCCTGAACGGCACCGCGTTCGTGAAGCACATTGAGTCCTGCGACCGGAACGGGAGCAACTACCCCGACAATGGCTGCAACCTTGAAAGCTATTCATGCGACAAGTTCTGCGAAATCGAGACGCTGGCGCCGCTGTTCACGCTCGCTCCGCAGGAGTCCTGCGACCACGTTGAAATCTGGCAGGCCATCGCCGACATCCCCGAAATCAAGACAGGCGCCGACTTCGATGAGTACGTCCTGCCACAGATCAAGGCATGTGGGGGGCAGCGTATGTGACCAAACCCCCGCCGTTCAAGGTCAAGCAGCGTGTGCCAATCCTTCCCGACTGTAAAGAACGCAAAGAGAATCATCATTGGAAAGGGGATTGTCGCTATGGCGAGGATGTTCTGGAGTGCTTCAAGACAGATTCAGACAAGAGGGCTCTGGAAGCCATCGGGGAGGATTCGCCGCCCCATCGGCTTTTGTCAAGGTCAACGTTTCTGCTCCTGGGGAACAGAACAATCCAAAAACATCGCCAGTTCTTTCCAAAAGGTCTCCCCTAGTGTCCCGTTCGATTAATTCGTGAGGATAGTCCGCAGATGTTTTCGAGTTGTTTTCGCACGAAGGCGACTGCGCATAGTTTCCTATGTAAAGAAGCCCTCATGCGAAAAGAGCCGGAAAGAGCGCGGAATATTCCATCGAATTAATCGGACGGGACACTAGGCAAAGGAACAGGTCATCATGGTCTGCCTCATCTTGTGCAATCAACCTCTTGTTCGGACTTTTGGCAACTTTAAATAGCGGTTCTCCATTTCGAAAAGGAATAATCCCGGCGGCGTCCTCCAGGATTTCGGCATAACCCGCCAGGCTGACTCCACGGAAGAAACGGCGGTCAACAAAGTATATGCCGCCCTTCTGGTTGCTTCGCAGAGCGCTCACCTTTTCGCAGGAGGTGTTGGTCGTGAAGCAGAACTCGCGAATGCCGTGCCGTTCGCGCGGCTTCAGCATGGCGCGCGTGACGGGAAAGCCATTTTCAGTGCCTGGGTTGTCCATTGCTCTGGTCATTCCTTCAGTTCCTTGGCTGCCAGGGCTCGTTGCAGCGGACAGTCGGCAGGAACGTCGTTTCCACTGCGGTAGTCCTTCAGCAGGGTGAGCGATTCCTGCGCGATGTCGCGCCGCACCTCGCGCCGTTTTCCTGCAACGCGCGGGATATAACGGTGGTCGTAGTCGGTTGTGTTGTGGCGCATCCAGGCGATGACCGCCGCCCGCGCCCTTTGCCCGATGGGGATGCGCTGCGTCCGCGCAACCGTGCCGCTGCCGACGGGCGTGGTGAACTCCGTGATGACCTTGGCCAGCCGCGCGGCGAGTTCGGCATACCGCTCGTGGAAGCCGAGGAATTCAAGGACGGCCTTCCCGAAATCCTCCTCGTACTCCTCCTGCTCCTTCTCGCGCCGTCTGCGCCCCGCCTCCAGTTTGCGCTGGTACTCAGGCGTCTCGCGCTCGGCCTTAAGTTGTTCCGCGATGCTGGCCGCAAGCCCCTTGGGAACACACAGGCCGACGCCGAACTCCTTTCGCCCCATCTTCCGTTTCACCACCCAGTAGTCGGTCGCAGCCGCCTTGAGGCGGCGCGTCAGCGCGGGGTCTCCCGAAGGCACGAACTCCCAGCCGTCGGGCATATCGACGAAATGCCCGTCCCTCGAGTATTTCGACACGCCCTTCAGCGCATAGACGACTGTCTCTTCCTTGGCGCTCATCTTATCTTGCCGTCCCTCATCATTCCCATGAACGAGTTCAGTTTGCCGTTTCCATTACTTCTTCAGTTCCTTCCCGCAGGAGAAGGCCTTGGCGACCGTCTCTCCCATCAGGCGATAGACGTGCTGGCAGGCGTCGAAGCAGAGCGGCTTCATCTTGGCGGCGTCTGGCTTGCCGTCCGTCAGGGCGGATTCCTCGACGGCGCAGTTGAGGATGCGACCGACCACGTTTAGACCATCTGGGGGCTGGCTGTGAAGGGGTGGTTTAGGTATGACGCTCCTCCTGACAGTAATATCCGCCAGTCTTCTTGCTACCGCGTCGAACGACAGCATCCCCTAGCGACGCCAATACTCTGTCTATTGTCCGAGTTGTCACACCTAACTTTTCTGAAAGTTGCATGCGATTGATACCAGGATTGGTCTTGACTAATGCGACAAGCCTGTGATTTAATGCGACATTTGACGCGACATTTAATGCGACATCGTTTTGTTCTGGCAAGCCGTTTTTGACATTTAATGCGACATCTGCTGTATTTTTTTCCGATGTCCTGCCCCTATACACGTTCATCTTGACGGCGAAACCGGCATCCTCCAACGAGATGTCGCGAAGTCCATAGTCGGCGAAGGCCCTGTTGACGCGGCGCAGACCGCTTCCCCATTCCTCGATGAATCGCATGTAGTTGAGAGCCTTGGCCAGCACGTCATTGCGGATTTTGGAGTAGCCCGCCAGCGCACGCGCCGCAGTC
>JAFRLP010000510.1 GCA_017431185.1 Victivallales bacterium
GCGCGGAGTGTTGCAAAACAGCCTGCGGCAAGGACGGCGCGACCTGCTGCAAGAAGCCTGACTGTTGCAAGGACGGCGCTGCCTGCTGCAAATAGCCTTTGCTGATTCTCCAAAGACCTCCCATTCCAAATGCTGAAGGGAGGTCTTTTTTGTTCACACTCCAGACGCGAAACTGCCAAGCTGTTCAAGGAAACGCCTGTCGTCTTCTACTGAACGCCCACGGGTGGTAAGGTAGCCTCCCGTGATGAAGGAGTTCATCCCCGCGAGCATCAGAAGCCCCTGAAAGTCCCTCATCACCGTCTCCCGCCCCGCCGCGAATTTGATTGTTTTCGTGGGGTTCAACAGTCTGAATATCGAAAATGCCTTGGCGACATCTCCTGAATCCATTGTCCTTTGCCGTTCCAGCGGCGTTCCTTGGATGGGCAGAAGCACATTCAGAGGAATGCCGTCCACATCCAATTCCCGACAGGCTATTGCCATCTTCACACGGTCTCGCCATGTCTCGCCAAGGCCGAAAATGCCTCCACAGCAGACGGACACGCCGTGATTCTGGAGATGGCGAATCGTCTGGATCTTCTCGTCTATTGTGTGCGTGTCTGAAATCAGCTCCGCATAGCGCTCGGGATTTGTCTGAAGGTTCATGTTGTACCGCCAAACTCCATGTTCAGCCAGAGCCTTCGCGGTCTCATCCGAAAGGACACCCAGCGAGGCGCAAAGCTTCAGGTCTGGCAGTTCCCCCCGCAGGGCGTCCACTGCTCTCAAAATTGACTGGAAATCCTGGTCATCCAGTTGCGTGAAGCCATATCCGCTGGTCACGATGCCGTAGCTGCGCACGCCACTGGCATAGACCGTTCTGGCCGCTTCCAATACCTCCTCCCTCGAAAGCAGGGGATATGTCCTAATGCCTGTGTTGTAATGAGCCGACTGGGCGCAAAAGCGGCAATTCTGTGTGCAGACGCCAGATTTTGCATTGATGATGGAGCAAGGGACTATCTTAGGCGCGAAGCGCTCCCGCACTTTGTTCGCCAGCGAGACCAGGTCAAGGATGTCGCTTCCAGACAGCTTCGTCAGCGCCATTGCCTCGTCTTCGGTCAGCGACTTTCCTTCCAGCACCTTGTAGGCGTTCTCAATGGATGAAGCAATCCTCATTTTGTGTAGTCTCCTTTTGAGTAATGAGGCGAATCCCCGCGTTCACCCCAGTTGATTTTCTCTCCGATGGACATGATGCGCCAGTTCAGGCAGTTGCGGCATTTTGCGGCATTCTCGTCCAAGCAGGGCTTGTTGGGGTAGAGCTGATATTGGCGGCGATACTCCACGTCCGTCACGTTTGGCATGATGACGTTTGCCCCTGCGAGGATGCCCTGTTCGCGCCCCGTGTCATCCAGCGCCTGAAGCGCGGTGGTCGCGGCGATGTTCACGTCATGCAGATGGAGACGCGTCACCGCAATCATTTTCAGACCTAGCTGCAATTGTCGCCGCATGTATTCTGAGGTCATGGTGATTCCAGCCCCAAGCGGAGTCTCCGCATGGGGCAGGTACGGCCCCATGCCAATCATGTCCAAGTCCAACTCCCGAAAGAACTCGATGTCATGGGCGAGGTCATCCAGCGTCTGACCAGGAAGCCCAATCATCACGCCGCTTCCAGTCTGGTAGCCAAGACGCTTCAGGACGCGCAGGCACTCCACACGCCTTTCAAACAAATGGTCGGCGGGATGGATTTCCGCATACAACTTCGGATTGGAGCTTTCAATCCGAAGCAGATACCTGTGCGCACCCGCCTCACGCCAACGGCGATAAACCTCCTCCGTCTGCTCGCCGAGACAGAGCGTGACGCCAAAAGCGTCTCCCCCGAACTCCCGAATCCCCGCCAGAATTCGCTCGACCATGGCCGTGTTAGCCTCGGACTCGATTTCCCCTGACTGGAGCACCACCGAACCATAGCCGCGCTCAAAGCACCATTTTGCCATGCGGAGCACATCCTCCTCGCCGAGACGATAGCGACTGACATTATGGTTGCTCTTGCGAATGCCGCAGTAGTAGCAGTCCTTGGCGCAATGATTTCCCATTTCTATGAGGCCACGAAGTGAAACCTTCTTTCCGATGTGCTTGTTTTTGATCTGGTATGCGGCTCTGAAGAGCTCATCCGTCTCCTCCAGAGACAGCAACGCGACAATCTCGTCGTGCGCCAGGGTGCCAGGCTTCCGCATTGACTTTTTAATGATGCCATTCATATTGCCATATATCATTGCTACCTATTTAGTAGTCATTTATCGTGGAATTGTCACTACGTGATTTGAAATTTCTGCTTAATATAGTATATTAGAACAAAATTACAAATCACTACTAAGTAGATTGACAAATAAAGGAATGCATCATGGCACTAATCATCAATGGAGAAGAGGTCGAGGCGGCTGGCAAGACTCTTGCAGACTATCTGGAGGAGGCAGGGTACGACACACGCGGCATCGCCATTGAGCGCAATGGAGCGATTGTGCCCAAGTCCCAGTACGCATCGACTGTATTGCAGGACGGGGACAAGGTCGAACTTGTCCACTGTGTGGCGGGTGGCTGAGCAAGACATAGGCTACCGATGCGTCAGACGGTGCAGACTTGCCAAACTAACGAGAGGAGATTCATCATGAACATCGACAGAAACGCGGCGCTTGCGCTGCTTAAGAAATACAACCAGGATCCATTTCATCTGCGCCACGCGTTCACTGTTGAGGCGGTCATGCGTCATTTTGCAGTAACTAACGGATTTGAGGCAGAGGCGGAATACTGGGGCATCGTCGGACTTCTCCACGACATTGACTTTGAGATGTTTCCTGACGAGCATTGCAAGAAGGCACCCGACCTGCTGGCTGAAATGAATGCGCCGCAGCCACTCGTCCACGCCGTATGTTCACACGGCTGGAACTTGACCGTCGATGTCAAGCCCGAGCATTTCATGGAGAAGGTGCTCTATGCCACGGACGAGTTGACTGGACTCATCTGGGCCTGCGCCCTCGTGCTGCCATCAAGAAGCGTGAAGGATTTGCAGGTGAAGACGGTTCGCAAGAAGTACCGCAACGAGAAGTTCGCGGCAGGGTGTTCGCGCCCCGTCATCGAGGAAGGGGCGAAGCTGCTTGGCTGGACACTGGATGAATTGCTTGAGAGGACTCTAGTCGCCATGCAGGCGACGGAGGACGAAGTTGAGATGCTGGCTGCATCGGGAGAGGGGCA
Organism: Victivallales bacterium; assembly: GCA_017431185.1. The sequence continues at coordinate 3,223 of JAFRLP010000510.1, forward strand.
GTGAGGATACTGGTGGGAATGAGTGGCGGAGTGGATTCCGCCACGGCGGCAGCGCTGCTTCATAGCCAGGGGCATGAGGTGACAGGCGTCACCATGCGTCTCTGGCGTGAAGACAACCATCTGCGCGGCGGCACGAGGGATGCCTGCTATGGCCCAGGCGAGGCGGAGGATGTGGAGGCCGCGTGTGCTGTCTGTAACCGCATCGGCATCCCTTTCCACGAATTCGACTGCAGCCATGCCTACGAATCGACCGTCATCGGCTATTTCCGCGAGGAATATCTGGCGGGAAGGACACCCAATCCCTGTGTCCGATGCAATGCGGCGATGAAATTCGGGCAGCTGCCCGATATGGCGCGTCAAAGCGGTCTGGAGTTCGACTGTTTCGCGACAGGCCATTATGCGCGGCTTAGAAAGGGCGATGACGGACGGATGCAGCTTCTGATGGCGTCTGACCGCACCAAAGACCAGTCCTATTTTCTCTGCGGGCTTTCGCAGACCCAGTTGCATGGGCTGATGTTCCCTTTGGGGGATTTGAGCAAAGACGAAGTTCGCAAAATGGCCCGTAATTTCGGTCTACCCGTGCATGACCGTCCCGACAGCCAGGATTTCTACAGCGGCGACACGGCTGAACTTATCGGAAGGGAAGACAGCCAAGGTGACATCGTGGATGACAGCACGGGCGAGGTGCTTGGACGGCATTCAGGTTATTGGAAATACACAATCGGCCAGAGAAAAGGGTTGGGCATCGCCTCAACTGAACCACTCTATGTTATCGGAATCAACGCCTGCCGCAATGAGGTTCGCCTTGGGAGGAAGGAGACAGCCATCCGTCACAGTCTGCGAACAGGCGCGTTCAACTGGGTATCCATCCCACGTCCAGAGGCGTCTATTGCGTGCGAAGCCAAGGTCCGCTCCGTTCAGCAGCCCATTCCCTGCACATTGACGCCCCTTGCTGATGGAAACTGCGAAGCGGTATTCCCCGACGGTGTTTTCGCCATTGCCCCTGGACAGGCTGCAGTCTTCTATCAAGGCGAAATGCTTCTTGGGGGCGGCTTTATACAAGAGGCATTGTGAGTGGAATGATGGAATAATCCAACTAGAAAGGCCACACCATGGAAGATAACCGCATGAGCGCAAAAGACGACACACCCATTTCTGGCGAACTTCAGGAGAAACTGAACAGGCTTAAGAAATATCTGCGCGGACTTGGTTCGCTGGCGGTCGGCTTTTCGGGTGGAGTGGATTCATCCTTTCTAGTGGCCGTTGCGGCGGAAACGCTGGGAGACAAGGCGATAGCGGTGACTGGAGTCGATGCGTCAGTACCACAACGTGAGGTGGATGAAGCAACGACTTTCTGCAAAGAAAGGGGCATCAGGCATTTTGTCTGCAAAGTCAATCCATTGGCTGAGGAGGGATACAGGCACAATGGGCCAGACAGGTGCTATTTCTGCAAACGTGGCATCTTCTCTGAAGTCATGCGTATCGCAAGTGAGAACAGGATTCAGTATTCGGCAGAAGGCTCCAATCTTGATGATGTTGGAGATTACAGGCCAGGTCTGCGCGCCGTCGCGGAACTTGGGGTGAAAAGCCCGCTTCGTGAGGCAGGATTGCGCAAGACGGATATCCGTCTTTTATCTAAGATGATGGGGCTTCCCACATGGAGCAAGCCTGCATACGCCTGTCTTGCATCGCGTTTCGTCTATGGAGAGGAGATCACTGAAGAAAAGCTGCGAATGATTGACCAAGCCGAACAGTTCCTGATAGAACATGGCTTTCTGGAGGAACGCGTTAGACTGCATGGCAGGATTGCCAGAATAGAGGTTCCCCCAGATGACATCGCAAGGCTTGCCGAAGAGGGCATTCGGCAGGAAGTATGCGAGGAGTTCAGGAAAATAGGCTTTCAGTTCGTTACTCTGGACATGGCTGGATACCGCATGGGAAGCATGAACTCTACGCTGCCCCGATAATTCCTCAGACAATTCATTTTACAGGAGAAGAATAGAATGTACAAAAACGATACAGTTTGCGTTCATCCGACACGATGTCCAAAAGCGGCCTACGGAGCGCTGGCGACGCCGATTTTCCAGTCGGCGACGTTTGCCCACGAGGGGATTGACAAGGAGTCCGAATACAGTTATTCGCGTCTTCAGAATCCAACCCGCGCCGCTTTGGAGAGCAGAGTCGCGGAATTGGAGAGCGGTGTGGACGCGATTGCCTTCGCAAGCGGCATGGCGGCGGAGACGACCCTGATGAATCTCTTTGAGTCCCAAGGACACATCATTGCCGGAGACGACCTCTATGGTGGTACGCTTCGGCTGTTCAGGCACATCTCGTCTCCATCGGGGCTTCGGTTCGACTTCACTGACACGACAACAGCCGACAACCTCCGCAAGGCTTTGCAGAATGACACGAAGGCGATTTATGTGGAGACGCCAAGCAACCCCACCATGCAGGTCACGGACATCGCGGCAGCGGCTGAAATCGCTCATTCTGCGGGTGCGCTGCTGATTGTGGACAACACCTTCCTTTCGCCGCTTTTCCAGCGTCCGCTGGAACTGGGCGCGGACATCGTTGTTCATAGCGGCACGAAATATCTTGGAGGACACAACGACACGCTGGCAGGTTTTCTGGTGGCGAGGAACAAAGAGGTTTCCGAGAAACTGAGGTTTTACGCAAAGACTGTCGGTGCAAGTCTGGCTCCGTTTGACTGTTTCCTGCTCGAACGCGGAATCAAGACACTTGCCGTCCGACTTGAGAAGCAGGCATCGAATGCGGAGAGAATCGCGCATTGGCTGCGTTCACGTCCAGAGGTGAAAAAGGTCTATTACATCGGCTTCACCGACCATCCAGGCTATGAGGTGACCAGACGCCAGTGCTCAGGTTTCGGCGGGATGCTGTCCCTTGAAGTGGACAGTCCCGAAACCGCCAAAAGGATTCTGCGCGAAGTGAAACTCTTCCAGTATGCGGAAAGCCTTGGCGGCGTGGACAGCCTTGTCACCTACCCGATGTGCCAGACGCACGCGGATGTCCCCGAGGCCGAACGCCTCAGACGCGGCATCAACGACCGCTTCCTTCGCATATCCGTCGGCATCGAAAACGCAGACGACCTCATTGAAGACCTGCGCCAGGCATTGGAGAATCAAGCATGACATACGATTTCGACCAAATCATCCCACGCCGTCACACCAACAGCCTCAAGTACGACTTCGCAAAGGAGCGTGGCAGGCCCGATGACCTGTTGCCGATGTGGGTGGCGGACATGGACTTCCAGGCTCCGCCCGCCGTCCGCGAAGCCCTCGCTGAAAAGGCTGCGCACGGCATCTTCGGTTATTCCGACCCCGATGAAGCCTATTTCGAGGCTCTTGCAAACTGGTTTGAAACGCGCCACAACTGGACGGTCGATCCGCACACGGCGGTCCTCGTCCCTGGCGTCGTGTTCGCCATCTGCACTTTGATACGCTGCCTCACGCGACAAGGCGAAGCAATCCTTATCCAAGAGCCCGTCTATTACTGCTTCAAGGCGGCCATCAGGGACAACAACCGCAAGGTCATCGTCAATGAACTGCGTTTCAACGGACGTCAATACCGCATTGACTTCGAGGACTTTGAACGGAAAATCATCGACAATGACGTAAAGCTGTTCATCCTCTGCAGCCCTCACAATCCTGTGGGGCGCGTATGGACAAAGGACGAACTTGGACAGATGGCGGAAATCTGCCTGCGCCACGGTGTGTTCGTCGTGGCGGATGAAATCCACGAGGATTTCGTGTATCATGCCCACAGGCACACCGTGTTTGCATCACTCTCCGAAGAAGTCGCGAACAATTGCGCGATTTGCACTGCGCCCAGCAAGACATTCAACCTCGCCGCCCTTCACAACGCAAATATCTTCATTGCCAACACGCAGGTGCGCAAAGCGTTCCAGCGGGAGTTGGACGGGGAAGGCTTTAGCCAGTCCAACGTCATGGGGCTTGTCGCCTGTCAGGCGGCATACCAGCGCGGCGCGGAATGGCTGGACCAGCTCATCGGCTATCTTGAAGGCAACATCACGCTCATGCGTGAAGCATTCCGCACGCGGATGCCGCAGGTGCAGCTTGTCGAGCCAGAAGGGACCTACCTCCCCTGGGTGAACTTCTCAAGCCTCGGCTTATGCGTTCCTGAACTGGATCGCCTCATCATCGAACGCGCCAAGCTCTGGTTGGACGGCGGAACCATCTTCGGTGCCTCAGGCGCTGGATTCCAGAGATTCAACATCGCCACCCCTCGCTCCATATTGCAGCAGGCGCTCTCACGGCTTGAAGATGCTTTTCAACAAAAATAGGGTGACAAAGAAGAGAAGAAAGAGTATTCTGCACCTGCGATGAACATGCAAAAGACACAGGAGCAGCGGCTCTAATCATCTCTTGATTGTCCCCCTTGGGCAATTCCTAAATCTCGTAAGTGAGGAATTCGGCATCCCTGAACTCCACGCTCTCGTTGCGTTTGAACTGGAGTTCGGGCATCTTGGCGCTGACACGCGTCTGCGAAGGAACTGACTTGGTCACAAAGGCATTGCCGCCAATCACAACGCCGCCGCTGATGACCGTCTCGCCGCCAAGGATGGATGCGCCCGAATAGATGGTCACGTCGTCCTCAATGGTCGGATGTCTTTTCTTGCCCTTCAGCTGCTGACCGCCACGCGTTGACAATGCGCCGAGCGTGACGCCCTGGTAGATTTTCGCGTGCTCGCCGATTTCCGCAGTCTCGCCTATGACAATGCCCGTGCCATGGTCAATGAAGAAATACCGTCCCAATTTCGCGCCAGGATGTATGTCAATCCCAGTGAGGCTGTGAGCATGCTCTGTCATCACGCGCGGAATCAGCGGCACTCCAAGAACATACAGTTCATGGGCGATTCGGTTGACCATGATGGCGTAGATGCCTGGATACGATGAAATCACCTCGTCACGGCTGAACGCGGCGGGGTCTCCCTCGTAGGCGGCCTCAATGTCCGTGGCGAGATATTCGCGGATTTTGGGGATGGAGGCGAGAAAGGCGTCAACGACCTCCTCGCTGTGCTTCTGCACCACTTCGTCAGGGGCGTCGCGGTATTCGTCCTTGAAGAGTCGGAGCGTCTTCGCGACCTGCTCCAGAAGCGTCTCGCGAATCTCCTGAAGCAATTGCCCCGTGTAGAATCGGATGTTGTCGCTCCGCAGCTCCTTCTCGTCAAAGAAGCCAGGGAAGATGACGCACTGCAATTTCCTCAGCGCCTCCAGAATCAGATGGCGCTTTGGAAAATGCTTCTCTCCTATCTTGCCGATGTGCGGATGCTGGACGTAGCTGTCCAGCACCGCATCCAATACTTCATCCATCGCTCGTCCCATGAGAATCCTCCATAATCATCAGACCAGGCGCGTCAGCGCCTCGCCCAGCAGGTCGATTTCCTCGGGCGTGTTGTAGAATGCAAGCACGGGGCGCACCGTGCCCTCCAGCCCATAATGGCGCAGAATCGGCTGTGCGCAATGGTGGCCCGCACGGACCGCGATGCCCTGGCTGTCAAGGTACTTTCCGACAGACACGATGTCGTGGTTGTCAAGCACGAACGACAGTACGCCCGACTTTTCCCGCGCGGTTCCGATGAGATGGAGGCCCTGTATCGCAGCCAGCCGTTCCATGCCGTATTGCGTTAGCTCGTGCTCGTAGGCGGCGACGTTCGCCATTCCGATCTGCATCATGTACTCAAGCGCGGCACCCAGGCCGACCGCATCCGCGATGCTGCCCGTCCCCGCCTCGAATTTATTCGGCGCAGACTGGTAGATGGTGCGCTCGAACGTCACGTCCGCGATCATATTCCCGCCTCCCTGATAGGGCTGCGCCTCCTCAAGCGCATCTCCCTTGCCATAGACGGCCCCGATTCCGTTGGGGCCAAACACCTTGTGTCCGGAAAACACATAGAAGTCAGGATCCAGTGCAGTCACATTGACGGGAATGTGCGCGACGGACTGTGCGCCGTCAATCAGGATGCGGACGCCGTGCGCATGCGCGATGGCGACGAGTTCCTCGACAGGCGTCACAGTGCCAAGCACGTTAGAGACATGCGTAACAGAGACGAACTTGGTGTGCGAATTGAAGAGCCTTGTGTATTCGGAGAGGTTGAGCTGTCCGTCCGCGTCCACGGGGATGACCCGCAGTTTCGCTCCAGTCGCCGCCGCGATCATCTGCCATGGCACGATGTTCGCGTGGTGCTCCAGCAGCGAGACGATGATCTCGTCACCTGGCTGGAGAATCGGACGCACATAGCTCTGCGCGACCAGGTTGATGCCCTCGGTCGTGCCGCGCACGAACACGATGTCGTTCGCGTTGCCCGCGCCAAGGAACTTCGCCACCGTCGAGCGTGCGTTCTCGTAGGCGTCAGTTGAGCGTGCCGCCAGCTCGTGCGCACCGCGATGCACATTGGAGTTCTCGTGCGCATAGTAGTATGAGATGCGGTCGATGACCTGCTGCGGACGCTGCGTCGTGGCTCCGTTGTCAAACCAGACCAGCGGCCTCCCTGACGCAAGAGGTTCCTGAAGTATCGGGAAATCCGCGCGGATTCTGTCAACGGGAATCGGACCGACTGCCGCACGCGAAGGCAACGGAAGCTTTCCACGGGCAGATGCGCCCGATGACGGCGTGTCCGCCGCCTTTCTGGCGGAGACCAAGGTCGGCGAATAGGCCTCGGAAGGGGCTGAGGCGGAGTGTTCGCGAAGCACATCGGCTGCAATCCGCGCCCAGTCTGTTCCAGAGGCCGCGGCGGGCGCGGCAGGAGCCTCGCCATACAGTTCCGCCGCCAGGTTCAGCAACTCCCTTTCGGTAGGCAGCCCGGCCGCCGCAGGATTCAGATTAGTCTCGGCTGTATTCATAGTATTCACCAACCTCCACGTCTTCAAGCACCGCTATGGCGTCATCGGCCAGAATCGCCGCAGAGCAATACATCGACAGCAGATAGGAGGCGATGCCCTTGTCGTCGATGCCGCGGAAGCGGATGGACAGGCCGCGCGACTGCTCGCCCTGCATGCCGTTCTGGTACAGCCCGATGACGCCGCGCTTCGCTTCGCCCGTGCGGATGAGCAGGATATTCGTCTTGCCGCTCTGCGACTTCGGGTTCTTCAGACCGTCAACAAGCATCTTGTCAGACGGAATAAGCGGAATGCCGCGCCAGAGGATGAAGGTTCCTCCGTTGACGTTGGCGGTCACAGGCGGCACGCCGCGCCGTGTGCATTCGCGCTCAAACGCCGCGATGGCGCGTGGGTGCGCGAGGAAGAAGGAAGGCTCCTTCCACACTTTCGAGATGAGCTCGTCCAGGTCGTCCGGCGTGGGTGCGCCGACGCTGTTGTGGGGCTGGATGCGCTGGGAATCGACCACGTTCTTCAGCAGGCCGTAGTCGTCGTTGTTGATGAGCTGGCTCTCCTGGCGCTCGCGCAGGCTCTCGACCGCAAGGGCCAACTGCTCCTTGGTCTGGTCGTAGGGCGAGCTGAAGACATCCTGCACCTGGGTGTTGACGTTGATGATGGTGGAGATTGAGTTGAGGATGTACTCGCGGGGCTTCTCCTCATAGTCGATGAAGCCCTGCGGAATGGTGGCGCTCTTCGGCTTTGCGCTGCAGAGCACTTCCAGCGGCGTGTTGCCCTCCTTCACGCGGTTCACACGATAGATGCCCGCATTCAGGCCCTTGAACTCCAGAAACCTGGAGAGCCATTTCGGCGTGAGCAGCCCGAATTGCGGTTTTGTCTTCGACACATCTGCCAGCTGGTAAGCCGCAGCCTTCCCCAACGCGTTGATTTTGATTTCCTCTGACATGTTCTTGCTTCCTTATCTGTTTTTTGTTTTGACTTCGATTCGCCAGGAAAGGCAAATCAGAACAACTTCACGCTTGAATCAACCTCGTTCTTCCATCCCTGCACGCCGTCCAGGAGATTCATCAGCCTGCCCGTGTAGCCAGCCGAACGCAGATTGCGTATGGCAAGGATGCTGCGCTGGCCAATCTTGCAGACGAAGACGGTGTCGATGGCGGGATCCAGCTCATCTTTCCTTCGGATTACCTGGCCGAGCGGAATCGCCTTGGCGTTCGGGAACTTGAAGTTGGCGCGCTCATGAGGTTCGCGCAAGTCGATGACCTGCACTGGCTCGTTCGCGTCGAAGCGCCGCTTCAGCTCCGTCGCGGAAATGGACTCCACGGGGGTGTCGTCCTGGTCGTGCTTCATGCCGCAGAACTGCTCGTAGTCGATGAGCTTCGTGATGGTCGGATGCTTCCCGCAGATGGGACACTCGGGGTCCTTCTCCAGCTTCAGCTCGCGGAACTTCATCTTCCACGCGTCATAGAGCAGGAGCCGCCCCGTCAGCGTGTCGCCGCCGCCGACCAGCAGCTTGATGACCTCGTTTGCCTGGAGCATTCCGATGACGCCAGGCAAAACGCCCAAGACACCGCCCTCCGCACAGGATGGGACCAGCCCGGGCGGCGGTGGCTCGCGGTAAAGGCAGCGGTAGCACGGTCCTTGCTTTGCGTAGAACACGCTTGCCTGCCCCTCGAACTGGAACACCGAGCCATAGACGTTCGGCTTGCCGAGAAGCACGCAGGCGTCATTCACCAGGTAGCGTGTCGGATAGTTGTCCGTGCCGTCCGCCACCACGTCATACTCGCGGATGATGTCCAGCGCGTTCTCGCTTTTCAGCGGCTCGTTGTAGGTGACCACGTTGACCAGCGGGTTCAGCGCACGGATGCGGTCGCGCGCGGAGGCGACCTTCGGTCGGTTGACGTCACGCGTGCCGTGGATGATCTGGCGATGGAGGTTCGATATGTCAACGTTGTCGAAGTCCACGAGGCCGAGGGTTCCCACGCCTGCCGCGGCCAGGTAGAGCGCAAGAGGCGCTCCCAGACCACCTGTGCCGACAACCAGGACCTTCGCCCCCTTGAGTCTGCGCTGTCCATCAATGCCAATCTCGGAAAGGAGAAGCTGGCGGCTGTAGCGCGTGAGGTCGTCATGGTTCAATTCGCTCCAGCGTTCCTCTGGAACGACGCTTGGTATGGCTTCGCTCATGTTTCAGCATCCTCCCGCTATGGCTGGAACGAGCATCACCGTCGCGCCCGACGCGACCGCCGTCTCAAGCCCGTTCAGTTTCTTGATGTTGGTCCCCTCGACGAAGACGTTCACGAAGCCGCGCAGCTTCACGTCATCCTCATAGATTTGGTGCTTCAGGTCAGGGTACTGTTTGGCGAGGCTGGCAAGAGCCTCCCCGACGGTGGAACCTTCCACTTCGATTTCGGACTTGCGGTCAACAAAGGACCTCAATGCGGTTGGAATCAGAATCGTAACGCTCATGTTTAGTCTCCTTTGTTTATGGCTCAATTTCAAATGGTTCGCTGTCAAAGGCTTCGCGGCTGAGTTGAAGGCGCCAGCTGGTCATCAGATCCGCCTTGCCTTCCGCCACGCGAAGGATGATGTACGAATAACACGGCAGTGTGTGGTCGCGGTCGTAGTCC
>JAFRLP010000511.1 GCA_017431185.1 Victivallales bacterium
GCTTCGAGGGCCTGGCCACGGGCGTCTACCGCCGCATCAACGTCAAGGTCAGGTACGGGAAGCGCACCTACGACGCCTGCACCTACCTGATGACGAAGGAGACAAGGGCGGCGAGGCGCGGGATGCGCTACCCCGCTTGGTATAGGAACATCTGCTCGATGGGCGCGCAGTGGCACGGCATCGAGGACGAGTTCAAGGTCAGGAACACGGACGGCTGGTCGCTGGTCTTCCCGGCGTCGGCCCCAACCAAGGAGAACGACGATGAAGGGCAATGAGACATTCAAGGTGGCAGTGTATGGGACGCTCCTCGCGGGCGAACGAAACGAGCGGTGGGCGGCGGGCGCTCTCTCCCGCGTCCCCTGCGTGATCCGCGGGACGCTCTACGACACGGGCTACAGCTTCCCCGCCTTCGTGCCGGATGCAAACGGACAGGAGGTCATGGCGGAGATGCTGACCGTCACGGCGGAGGGGCTGGCGCACATGGACGTCCTGGAGAGATACCCGCGGCTCTACCGCCGCGACGAGGTGGAGGCCGTGCTTGATGACGGGAGCGCCGTCAAGGCGATGGTCTATGTGATGAGCCGCCTGCCCGAGCGGGCGGCGGTGATCGCGTCGGGCGACTGGCGCAATCGGTGACGAGCTTGCCGTCGCGCGCCGTGCCCTGCAGCTTCGGGCGGGCGCGTCAAGGCGCATGGCGGCGAGGGGAATCTCCCTGGTTCCCTGGGGGCGGATCCGGCAACGGGTCCGCCCCCTTTTTGATTTGCCTTCAGCATGGGAATGACATATTTCTTGAGCAATGTCAAGTTTTGTGTCATGAAAAGAGTGTATGCGGCGGCGAGACGCCTACAAGGCATCCAGGCTGTTGGCGTCCAGAAGGAACTTTCGGATTCCCATGGTCATGATGCCGCGGTCGTTCAGACGAGGCCCGAAATTGTCCCCGGTGACGATGATTTTCCTGAATGTGTCCGGAATGTGCGCAAACGGTCGCTCCTCCTGCTCACGCTTCTCGGCGGTCGGCATGTCCAGGGCGGACTGCACATAGTATCGTCTGCTGCCCCTGTTGGCCACAAAATCAACCTCCAGCCTCCGCACGGAATGCCGTCCGTCGCTGTCGCGGACATTCAGCGGGACCACCCCGACATCGACCTCGAATCCTCTAGTCCTCAGTTCATTGAAGAGAATGTTCTCCATCAGGTGGCTGTACTCGACCTGGCGGAAGCCGAGCATGGCGTTCCGGAGCCCGACGTCCTCGGCATAGAACTTCGCCGGCGTGCTGATGTACTTCCTGCCCTTGACGTCGAAGCGCCTGCATCGGCTCATCAGGAACGCCTCCTGCAGATAGAGCATGTACTTGCCCAGGGTCCTCGGCTCGATTTTCTTTCCCTTCACGCTGAGGAAGGTGTTTGCCAGCTTCCGCGGGTTCACCAGCGAACCGACGGATGAGAAGAGGACTTCCAGCAGTTCCTCCAGCTCCGCCTCGTTCCGGACTTTGCGCCGGTCGCGTATGTCGGTCATGAACACATTCCTGACCAGATGGAGAAGATATTCCGACTTCTTCTGAGGGGATGGAAGCGTCAGCACGGAGGGCATCCCCCCATAGGTCAGGTACTCCTCCCAGACCGTCTCGGACTCCTCGGGGAAAGCCGACGCGAACTCGCGGTAGCACAGTGGGTGGATGCGGATTTCGTCGCCGCGTCCACGGAACTCGGTGATGACGTCGGTGGAGAGGAACCTGGAGTTGCTCCCCGTCACATAGACGTCAAGGTCGCGCACATGGAGAAGGCTGTTCAGGACCTCCTCGAAATGCTCAAGCATCTGCACCTCGTCAATGATGAGGTAGTGGACGCCGTTTCCCGTCAGCCTTGAGTTGACATACTCCAGCAGGGCATCAGGCTTCCGCAGGTCCCGGTTGGCCCAGACATCCAGGGCAAGCTCGATGATGTGGTCTTCGCGGACCCCCTGCGAAAGGAGATATTCGTGGAACAGCGTGGTGAGAAGGTAGGTCTTCCCGCAGCGTCGCAGCCCCGTGACCACCTTGACCATGCCGTTGCCCATGCTGTCCACAAGTTGCTTCAGGTAAATGTCGCGCTGGATCTTCATTTCTATTCCCTTTTTTTGACATTGCTCGTGTTTTGTGTCTTACTATACTGCCGAAAGGCGAAACTTCCATCCAATCAATGACATTTTTCTTGAGCAATGTCAAGTTTTGTGTCATTATACGAGCAATACCCATTTTTAATCAACATTTAACGCGTTTGCGACTGGATTAATCCGTTTGAGCGAGCCTATTAGACAGCGTACCGCATGGTACGGGAGCAGACTCAAAAAGGGAGCATCCAGAATGAGCTACGACATCCAGTTTGTCAAGGACGGCGAAGTCTGCCGTCTGCCATTTCCTCCGCCGCAGGGCGGAATCTACTGTCCCGACGAAGGATTCACAGAGCTTGGCTGAACATCACCTTCAACTACGGCGGGGTTTTCGCGAGGCACGGCCTCTCCGTCATCAGGCGCGAGGGGCAGACGCCAGGCCTCCAGACGCTGGAGGGGCAAACCGCCGCCGAATGCGTAAGGATACTTACGACCGTCATTCCCAAATTGGGGGATGACATCAGCACCGATTACTGGGAGGCAACCGAGGGCAATGCCAAGCGCGCCCTGGTCAACCTGCTGGCAATCGCCATAACTGTTCCGCCGGACGCGACATGCAGGGTCTGGCATTGACTTCAACTCAAACATGGGGAGACTGGATTATGGGCACATCAAGCGCAATCGGAATAAAGAGGCCATGCGGCATGATACGGGCCGTCCACTGCCATTGGGACGGATATCCAAGGCACGTCGGGCGAATCCTGCACGAGTTCTACAGCGACGGGGAGAAGGCGATGAGGCTGCTTCGCCTTGGCAGTTTGAGCTCGCTCGGGCCAAGCCTTGCGCCTCCGCTCTGGGCGAACCACTCATTCGAACATCCGGCGAGAAACGTGACAGTCGCCTACCATCGCGAACGCGGCGAGGACCTACGCCCGCCAATCCCGTTCAGCGATGTCGAGGACTACAGAGTGAACGCAAAGTCAAGGTTCATGGCCGACTATGTCTATCTTCTGGACAATGGGGTGTGGCTGGTGGCGGAAGGGCAAGAATGGGTTCCCGTCGCGGACATCCTCAGGAAAGATGGAATTATCTTGAATAGAAGCGTTTGCCGACTGGATAAAGGTGAAACAGGCAGCTTATTAGACGGCGTACCGACAAGGTACGTAGGCAACCTCGAAACCAGGGAGACCTCAATGGCAAACACATGCTTCATCAGACTCCTCGCGATGTGCGCAGGCGGCGCACAGGCCATCGAACTTACGGACAAGCTCAACAGGCTCGTCTGCGAGGCGGCAAGACGGATGGAGGGCTTCGACGCGGGCGGGCTATGCATCTTCGACGGCACGGCGCGTCAGTTCATGCGCAACGTGGTGCTGGAGGGCTTCGTGAAGTGGGGCATCGACGACGCAAAGGCAACAGAACTCATGCGCTTCCTGCAGAGGCATGTGGAAATCAGGGCGGCGTTCATCGAATGCTGCACGCCGGGCTCCGAGTTCTACGGCGAAATCACATGGGCGGATGGACGGCTGACGGCGAGGGAACTTCCCCAAATATGGTGGCCGAAAGAGTGGAGATACGACGGGGACATGACGGCAGTCAACAAGGCGCTTGAGGCATACGGCGTTGAGCGCGAAATCAACATGGAGGCTGTGAAATGAAGGCAATTCTAATCAATGCGAATGAAAGGAAGGTGGTCGCGGTGGACGTGAAGCCCGACCCGAACAAGGACCTGGACGGCCTCCGCGCCCTCATCGGGTGCGAGTGGGTGCAGCCCGTCGTCGTGGGCGAAGGCATGACAATCTGGGTGGACGAGGAGGGGCGGCTGAAGCAGCCCAAGGCTGGCTTCCTGCTCAGCGGCGTCCCCTGCGTCTTCGTGGGCAACGGCGTCCTGCGCGGCGGCGACGCCAGCCGCGCGAAGGCCTGCCGCGCGGCGGCGGAGGTCGTCGCCCTCGGTGTCACCTGGCTTGCGCCAGAGGCCGTCAGCCCGCCCGAGCCGGCGCAGTTCTTCGTGCTGCCCTGATAACCACAAACCAAGGAGAAAATGACGATGCAAGACAACGGAAAGAAATTTGAGATGAGCCTCCAGGAGAAGGCCATCTGCCTAGCGATCACGGGGCGTCAGCCCGAACTGCCGTATCCGCTGAAGGAGGTGGAGTGCGCCGACGGCACGGTGCAGCACATCTACGAGATTCCCGACGAAGACAAGGCGAAGGTTCTGGCCGACCTTTACCCGATGGCAGACGGGCCGTCCATCGACGACACGCTCTTCGACCTCCACGAGCGCAAGGAGTTCAAGGTGCGCGACTTCCTCGTCATCCGCTGGTGCGAGGGCAACCTCCTCGCAAGCCCCTTCTTCCCCCGCTCTGGCGGGATGATGGTGGACTGGATCGACCCAGAGAAGGCCAATGCGTCGGGATGCCTGGTGGACGTGAAGGTGACGAAGCCACGGGGCAGTAAGTAAAACAGACAGCGGGGGATGCCGAAAGGCGTCCCTCATTCATTAGAAGCCATATCGCAATGATTAGCCGCAAGGCGATGAGGAAAGTCACTGGACACGTATAGGTCAGATGATTTTGTCAGATAGGGGATTGTTACTCAAAAAAGTCAAATGAAAGCCATCGATTATCAAGTAATTGAGAGGAATTTGCGTCTATTGCGGCTATATTATGACAAAGCACGTTATCAATTCCCTATGTCCAGCCTAGAATGCCCAAGCCAACGTCACACACATCTTCCAAAGAAACGCCAGAGGAAAAGGCGCGAAGGACAATTGACGCCTTGTTTTCCTCTGCCGGGTGGCGTGTAGTCCCGCGAGGGGAATATTCACCTGTCATTTCCGCCGCCGCCATCGAGGAAGGCCTGATGAAAGGAGGCCTGGAATCGGACTATCTTCTTTTTCTTGATGGAAAGGCCATTGGTGTCCTGGAGGCAAAGCCAGAGAAAACGAAACTAAATGAAGTCGTTGCAAAACAGGCCGAGAACTACACCCACCAGCTTCTGGACTGGTATCAATACTGGGAGAAGCCTCTCCCGCTGATTTATCTGTCAAACGGCAGGGAACTTCTGTTCAAGAACGCGAAACGCCCCGAAGACGGCTACAAGCCTCTTTCCAGAATGCACTCTCCTTCTGAAATGGCTGAACTTGCGGGCGTAAAGTCCTACTTCACTGGACTTCCGGCTCTATCAAGGGCCGGTCTCCGCGATTGCCAGTATGATGCCGTCAAGGCACTGGAGGATAGCTTCAGGGCCGGATGCAAACGGGCGCTGATTGTCCTCGCGACTGGCGCGGGAAAGACCTATACCGCCTGCCTCGCCGCCTATCGGCTGCTAACCTATACGCCCGCGAGGCGGATTCTCTTTCTTGTTGACCGGAACAACCTCGGCATACAGGCGGAAAGCGAGTTCGGAACATTCCGCCTGACCGAATCAGGCGACGCCTTCAACCAGATATACACGACTGTCCGGCTGAAGGACAACAAAATCCCCAAGGACACGAACCTGGCCATCTGCACCATACAGCGTCTGTTCTCCGTCATCACGGGAACGGAACTCCAGGACAGCGATGACGACGAGAGCGGTGAAGACGACGCCGATCAGCCAGATGTCAGCCTGGATGGGAAACAGCTTCTTATTCCGCACGATTTCTTTGACGCCATCATTGTGGACGAATGCCATCGCTCCATTTACGGTCGCTGGAAGAAGGTACTCGAATATTTCAACACGGCCCGCATCATCGGCCTTACCGCCACTCCCGCGCCCGAGACCCTTGTTTTTTTCGACGGCAATCTCGTTGTGAACTATACGCTAGGGCGATCCATTGCGGACGGAATCAATGTTGACTGCAGGACATACCGCATCAAGACGGAGGCGACCACAAACGGGGGAGTGATACAGGAAGGCGAGGAATATCGCAACAAGACGAAATACACTGGCGAAGAGACGCTGATGGTCGCGGAGGAGACCGTGCCGTATATGGCCAGGCAGTTGAACCGCTCTGTCGTCAATCCAGCCCAAATTCAGCTTGTCCTTGAGACTTTCCGCGACGCCGTTTACAGAGACATGTACGATGAAAGAGTGCCTGACCTCGCAAGTCTGCCGAAAACGCTGATCTTCGCGGAAAACGAAAGCCATGCGGTGGATATTCTGCGCATACTGCGGGAAAAGGTCTTCCCTGGTCAGCACCCGGACTTTGCGCAGAAGATCACCTGCAAAAGCGGCAACACCGATGAGCTGATACGCAAATTCAGAAACGACCGCAATTTCCGAATAGCCGTGACGGTCACGCTGGTGGCGACGGGAACGGATGTGAAGCCGCTTGAAATTCTTCTCTTTATGAGGGATGTGGCATCTGAGAACCTGTTCATCCAAATGAAGGGGCGGGGAGTCCGCTGCATAGGGGACGCGCAATTGCAGAATGTCACGCCGCAGCCGCTTCAACTGGATGGAAGGCCGATATCCAAGGAGTGCTTCTACCTCGTGGACGCCGTGGGTGTCACGGAACACGCGATGCTTCCTCCTGACGAGAAAGGCGGAGAAGGCGGCGTCAGCCTCTCGCTTGAGATGCTTCTTGAGCAGATAACGCATGGCTATCTGCCTGATGACAACCTGCGGCTGCTGGCATCGCGACTGCCGAGAATCAACGCGAAGGCCGAGGACAGCCAGCGAGCGGAATTCCTGCGAATCGCCGGTGTCACTATGTCTTCCATTTCCCAGAATATCTACAATGCCCTGGAGGGCGGGATTCTGCCAGAGTTCAAGAGTTCGAATGATCCAAATCAGGAGAGAAAGGCCTTGGTCGCGCCACTGGCCAACAAACCAGAGGCACGGCGCTACCTCCTTGAGCTGAACGCAGGATTCGTCAAGACGCTGCTTCCTGGTGAAGACACGCTGATTTCCTCTGGCTTCACACTGGAGGAGGCCGAGGCCACGACCAAGGAGTTCGAGGAATATCTTCAGCAGTTGCGTGACTCGGACGAGGCCGTCCGCATCATCGCCGCCAATTCCTCCGAACCGATCACCTACGAGATGCTTTCCGATCTGGCGAAAAAGCTCGCCGCCTACAACTACAAGTTCCGCTTCAATACGCTTTGGAATGACTATCATCTGCTGCGCCCGGACGCAGTAGTGCCGCTGAAGGACAGGAAGGAGCGCGAGGCCATGACCTGCCTGATTCAACTTGTCCGTTTTGCCTTCAAGTCCATTCCAAGGCTCCGTTCCCTCACGTCACAGGCTGCCCAGCGCTTTGAACTCTGGTGCGGACAGACCCAGCGCCAGTTCTCCTCGCTTTCGCCCAGGCAAAAGGAAATCCTCCAGCAGATTGCCTCATATGTCGTGTCCAATGGCACTTGCACCAGGAATGCGCTCTCCCAGACATACGGTCTTCAGATTGTCGCCGCGGCCACGAGGGAATTCGGGACACTGGATACCGTAGATGAACTGCTAATGTCACTTTCGGCCTTCCTGCTGGCCGCATAGGAATCATAAGAATGCCTCCAAGACAAAAATCAGAATCGTCCCTGACCCAGAAAGTATGGAAACTCGCGGGCGTCATCGCCGCCGCCGGCGTTGGATTCACGGACTACATCACCCAGCTGACCTATCTGCTCTTCCTGAAGATGGACCAGGAAAAGCAGGAGTTCGGCGCGGAGAGCGCAGTGCCCGAAGAATACTCGTGGAACTCCCTGATGAAGCTGGACGGAATGGACCTTCTGCGGCACTACGAGAAAATCCTTGAGGAACTTTCCAAACAGGACAACCTCATCGGCACTATCTTCACCCGTGCGCAGAACAAGATACAGCAGACTGTCAACCTCAAGAAAGTCATCACAATGATTGGCGAGGAGAACTGGTTCTCCATGCAGGGAGACATCAAGGGAGCCATCTACGAAAGCATCCTTGAGAGGAACGGCCAGGACAAGAAAAGCGGTGCTGGACAGTATTTCACCCCGCGCGCCCTAATCAACGCCATGGTGGATGTGGTCCGCCCGCAAATCGGCGAGACCGTCAGCGACCCTGCCTGCGGCACTGGCGGATTCCTTCTTGCCGCGTTCGACTATATGTCCAGGCAGTCGGATGACAGGGGACGGCTGGACTTTCTCCGGACCAGGGCGCTCCACGGCAACGACATCACTCCGCTGGTTGTCACCTTGGCGTCCATGAACCTGTACCTCCACGGCGTCGGCTCGGAGGCAAGCCCCATCTCCTGCCAGGATTCCCTTGAGAAGGAGCCAGACACGCTGGTGGATGTCGTTCTGGCAAATCCGCCTTTCGGAACGCGTCCCGAAGGTTCGGTCAGCATCTGCCGAAGCGACTTCTACGCCACAACCAGCAACAACCAGCTGAACTTTCTTCAGCATATCATGCTGATGCTGAAGAACGGCGGACGCGCAGCGGTGGTGCTGCCCGACAACGTCCTCTTCGAGGCAGGCGCGGGCGAGACCATCCGCAAGGAGCTGCTGACTCACTGCAATCTCCATACCATCCTGCGTCTGCCCACAGGCATATTCTACGCCAACGGCGTCCGCGCGAATGTGCTCTTCTTCGACAAGGGAGGCGCTACGGAGAATGTCTGGTTCTACGACTACCGCACGGGCGTCAAGCACACGCTGGCCACACATCCGATGCAGCGCTCCGACTTGGATGACTTCGTCGCCTGCTACAATGCAAACGACATTGCCGGACGCCGCGAAACCTGGACACCCGACAATCCCAATGGTCGCTGGCGCAAGTATTCCCGTGATGAGATTCTCCAGCGCGACAAGACGAATCTGGACATCAGCTGGATGAAGGCAGAAGGCGTCTCCGCAGACGATTTCACGCTGGCGGAGCTCTTCCAGAACATTGAGACGCAAAGCCAGACCATTGCCCGTGCTGTGGCGGAGCTGAAGCGAAAGCTGGAGGAGATTGGGCAATGAGCTTCACATTGCGTCATCATGAGATTGTCTCCACGCGGCTGAGACCTTCCCTGCGGACCAATTGCATACGCACTGCGTAGAGAATTCCGATGGAGAGTGGAAATGATGGAAAAACAAGACTTGATGCCAAAAGACAATATTTCTTATCGGAATCTTCTGAATGACATCAGAGGGCTCATTGAATCAGGACGGCGCGATGCATACGCATCCATTGAACAGGCTGCCATTCTGACTTACTGGAACATTGGAAGGAAAATCGTCGAGGAAGAGCAGCATGGACAAAACAGGGCGGAATATGGCAAGCAGGTGATCAAGATGCTTGCCAATGAACTTTCCCTGGAATACGGCAGCGCCTTCAGCAAGAGGAATCTGGACTATTATCGTCAGTTCTATCTGACATTCAATGACTTCTCGATTGTGAACACGCGTGTTCACAATCTCTCATGGTCCCATTTTCGGCGCTTGCTTTCCGTTGCCAATCCTGATGCGAGACTGTGGTATTTGAAGGAGGCTTCTGAACAAATGTGGAGCATACGCACCTTGGACCGCAATATCGGCACACAGTATTATGAGCGGATTTTGACAAACCAACGTGAAAAAATCGCCTTGCCGCTTCCTGAAAAAGACAAGCCCAATCCCCGCGAGTATATTAAAAATCCTGTCGTGGCGGAGTTTTTGGGTTTTCGCAAGGATACGAAATATGATGAGACCCAATTAGAACAGGCACTCATCGACAATCTTCAGCAGTTTGTAATGGAATTGGGACGGGGATTCGCTTTTGTGGACCGACAAAAGCATATCCATACTGATGCGGGGGACTTTTATATCGACCTTGTGTTCTATAATATCAATTTGCATTGTTATGTCCTTTTTGACCTGAAGACACGGCAGGTCACGCATCAGGATGTCGGACAGATGGACATGTATGTCCGAATGTATGATGACCTTGTGAAATTGCCAGAGGACAATCCGACCATCGGCATTCTTCTTTGCACGGAAACAAGTCGGGACATCGCCCGTTACAGCGTTCTACATGGCAATGAGCAGCTTTTTGCCTCAAAGTACATGCCGTTCCTTCCCACCCAGGAAGAGTTGCGTTTTGAAATTGAACAGCAAAAACGCTTTTTCCTTGAACAGCATCCGGAGAACGGCAATGATTGACACCAGGCTGCTTCGACAGAAGATCCTTGATTTGGCCATTCAGGGAAAGCTCGTGCCGCAGAATCCCGACGACGAGTCTGCCTCTGTCCTTCTTGAGAAGATTCGCAATGAGAAGGCTGCTCTTGTCAAGGCCGGCAAAATCAAGGCTCCAAAGCACAATTCCTTTATCTTCCGTGGTGAGGATAATCGCCATTATGAGAACATCGACGGCAAAGTCACCGATATCACTGACCAAATCCCGTTCGAGATTCCGCTGGGCTGGGAGTGGTGTAGGTTGGGTGAAATCTGTAAAGCGATTAATGTGGGAATTGTTATACAGCCCACACGATATTATACGGAAATGTCACACGGCATTCCAGCCTTTAGAAACTGCAATATTCGTCAGGGGCAAATTGATGCCACGGAATGGGTTTATTTGCGCAAAGAGGCCTTGATTGAAAATCCTAGAAGCGTTGTGCATTATCAAGACATTATAATTGCGCGATCTGGATGTCCTGGAATAGCTTGTTCTGTCCCTAACGAATATGATGGTTATAGTGCTGTTGATATCTTGATTGCATCTGTGTTTACTGGTTATATTTCTTCATGCTTTATTGAGAAAAGCATCAATTCTCAAACTATTCAAAATCGTATTGCTATCATTAATCGAGGAGTTGCTCTTTCTCATATTGGCGTTACAACGATAGATAAGTTATTGCTTCCAGTTCCTCCTTTTGCCGAACAAAAACGCATCGTTTCTTGCATTGAACAACTATTTGCCCTTTGCGACACCATCGACAAGGCAGGAACTGACCTTGAGACCACCATCTCACTGGCGCGTCAAAAGGTGCTGGACCTGGCCATACGAGGCCAACTTGTTCCTCAGAATCCCGACGATGAGCCCGTATCGGTGCTGCTGAAGCGCATCCAAGCCGAAAAGGCGGCGCAGGTGAAGGCAGGCAAGCGAATGGCCGACAGGCGCGAATCCACCATCTTTCGCGGTGGTGATAACCGCTATTATGAGAACGTCAACGGCAAAACCACCGACATCACAGACCAAATCCCATTCGAGATTCCCCCATCCTGGGAGTGGTGCAGACTATCTGACATTACAGCTTTTCTTCATCGGGGAAAATCCCCACAATATACTAATGAAAGACAATTCCCCATATTTGCCCAAAAGTGCAATCAAAAGGATGGGATTCACATGGAAAAGGCTTTATTCTGTTCTCCTTCACAATATTTGACATTTCCTATTGATTATCATCTTTGTGATGGTGATGTTGTGATAAATTCGACAGGAACAGGGACTTTAGGGCGTGTTGGTATATTCCATACAAGATATCTGGGAGATTTTGAAAGCACTGTCCCTGATTCTCACGTCACAATTGTTCGTGCATATATGCCTTATGTTCTTGGGGAGTTTTTGTTCTTATGCTTCCGTTCTTCGTTTTATCAAAAAGCAATGCTCGATAATGCAGACGGAAGTACAAATCAGAAGGAATTATATACTAAAGTGTTAGAGGATTTCTTGCTTCCGCTTCCACCGCTGAATGAACAAAAACGCATTGTGGACAGCATTCAGAAGTACATTGAATTGCTTGATATCCTCAAGTGATTGGCAGGCGACTTCTTTTCAAACGTCAGTAGGCTATATGGTAATTCTCCAGTCGTTTCATTTAACGGAGATTTACCATGCAAGAGAGTTTTGAGTCATACCTTCAAAAGAGTAATCTGTCAAAAAACACCATTCAGGCGTATCTGTTTGCTGTCGAAGCCTTCCATACTCATTTCAAGGAGGTGAACAAGAAGAATCTTCTTGCCTTCAAGGGCTACCTGACAGAAAAC
>JAFRLP010000512.1 GCA_017431185.1 Victivallales bacterium
CCCTGCCAGCCTGGCTCCTGTTCCTGCTGACCGCACTGACCAGGGTCTTCCTTCGCCTGACCCGGTTTGGCCGTCACGTCTGCGCCGTCGGCAGCAACGAAAGGGTGGCCCGCTATGCGGCTATCAACACTGCCCTGGTCAGTTTCAGCACATACGCCATCGTCGGCCTGATGGCCGGCCTGGGCGGCCTGCTCCTGGGCGGACGCCTCAGCGCCCTCTCCTCCACCACCGCTGGCCTTGGCTACGAACTGGACGCCATTGCCGCAGCCATCATCGGCGGCACCGCCATGTCAGGCGGCAAGGGCAGTCTCTCTGGCACGTTGGCGGGCGTGCTCATTCTGGGCATCATCGCCAACGTCCTGGTGATGTGGGGGGTCTCCGCCAACCTTCAGGACACAGTGAAGGGAGCGGTCATCATTGCAGCAGTCCTGCTTCAGCGGAAAGGCAACAAATAACCAAGGGAAAAAAATGAAACACGTGTTCCGGTTTTTGATGGCTCTGGCATTGGGAATCGCTCTTGCGGGATGCAACGGGCGGCAAAACAAGTCAGGTCAGAGCAGCGCGGAAAAACATCGTGCCAGCAAGGCGCTTCCGCGCATCGGCGTATCGGTGCCCAGCCAAGACCATGGCTGGACGGGCGGGGTCGTCTGGTGGGCGGAGAAAACCCGCGAGGAGATGACCAACTGCAAAATCACCGTCACCACCGCCAAGGACTCGGCGGAACAGGTCAACCAGATTGAAAACCTCCTCGTGCAGGGCATAGACGCGCTCGTTGTCCTGCCGCAGGAACCGGGTCCGCTCACCCGCATCTGCGAGCAAGTCGCAAAGCAAGGCGTCTATCTGGTGGTCGTGGACCGCAACATCGAAAAGGAGGTGCAGAATCTCACCGTTGTCGGCGACAACCCAGGATTCGGGCGGGTCTGCGCCGAAGAACTCGTCAAATGCCTGGGCGGCAAGGGCAACATCGTCATCATGGAGGGAATGCCCTGCCAGGTCAACACCGATCGCGTCGGCGCATTCCGCGCCGTCGTGGACAAATATCCGGACATCCACGTGCTCGATTCACAGCCCGCCGACTGGAACACCGAAAAAGCCCTCAAACTCATGGAGAACTATCTCCAGAAACACAGCAAAATCGACGCATTGTGGACGGGGGACGACGACCTGCTCATCGGCGCCCTCAAGGCCTACAGCGAGTCAGGCAGAAAGGACATCCGCTTCCTCGTCGGCGGTGCAGGGAGCAAGGCCATTGTCAAGATGGTTCTGGACAAAAACCCGCTTGTCCCCTTCGACGTCACCTATCCGCCCAGAATGATCCAAACCGGCATCGAACTTGCAGCCAAGCACCTCACGGGAAAACTTGACGAGAATTTCCCCAAGCGCCTGGTGGTCCCAGCGCAGGCCATCACACCCGCCAATGCGCACGAATACTACTACCCGGACTCCGTGTACTGAGCGACAATGGACGAACTGGAACGACTCATCAAGGTGGTGAAGCGGCTGCGTGACCCGCAGACTGGCTGCCCCTGGGATTCCGTCCAGACCAACCGTAGCATCCGCCGCTACCTGGTCGAGGAGGCCGGCGAATACCTCGACGCCCTGGAGGAAGAGAATTGGGACGAAGTGCGCGAGGAACTCGGCGACCTGCTCCTCCAAGTCGTCCTCAATGCTCAGATCTGCCAGGACGAGGGGCGGTTTGACCTCCAGGACATCGCCCGGGACGAGGCCGACAAGATGATTCGGCGCCACCCCCACGTGTTCGGCACATCCTCGGCCCACACGGAGGAGGAGCGCCGCCGTCAATGGGATGCCATCAAGAACGCCGAGCCTGGAAACCTGACCCGCAAATCCGCGCTGGATGGCGTGCCTCGCTCCATGCCCGCCCTCGCCCGCGCCCAAAAGACACTCTCCAAAATCGACAGGGCGGGGCTGCCCGCTCCTGACTTCGGGGAGTTGCGCGGCGAGTTGACTGCGGCGCAGTCATCGCAGGACACAGGGGATTTCTCACGGCATTTGGGACGGCTGATGTTCGGGCTGGTGGCGCTGTGCCGTCAGCATGATGTGCAGGCGGAGGAGGTTCTTCAGGATGCCATCCGCGCATTCCATCGCTCCTTCCGTGAAAACGAGGATGATACAC
>JAFRLP010000513.1 GCA_017431185.1 Victivallales bacterium
AGATAGTCCTGCGGGGTGCGGATGGTTTGCCAAAGTCGGGAGGTCACCTTGTTGACCGCCTTGTCTGTGCATTGCGCCGACAGGACCACCGCCACCAGCAAATCCAGCGCACTGCCAAAGGCCAGTTCTGGCTTGGGTTGGATGGCCTCCGCCAACGCTTGGTAAATCGCCGCGACCCGTTTGGCCGGCAATGGGCTTTTTGCGGAATGACTCGTGGAATTGGACATAGGACTATGTTGGGTAATGAGACTACGCTGAAAGAAGACGACACCATACTAGTTCCTCTTTTAATATAGTCCGCAAAGCGGAAAGTCAACGGACTGCCTCTGCCAAAAGAACAAATTGGGTCAAAATGTCATTGCCATGGAGCAAATTGCCGTAAACTGATTAGCAATTAACAAAGGGAGAGTTATATTACCACTATTGCGATTTTTCGATGGGGTATTGCATCAGTTTTGACAGGCCCCGCCGACAATCGAGATTCCCGTGGTGGCTGGCTACGTCCGGCCACTGTTTTTTTCTTTTTCCATCTAGCGAGAATACTGGCATGTTTCAAAGAGTCTGGGACGAGGAGAAGATTCGCTCTTACATTTTAGGAGCCCGCGGAGTCCATCCGCTGAATTCCCATTATATTTCCACCAACCACTCTGGCTTGTACGCCGCTTCCGTGCGTCTGTATGGCTCATGGCGCAACGCAGTGGAGGCGGTGGGCTTGAATTACCGCGATATCCGGCTGTACCGCGAGTGGACGAACGAGGGCATCCTGGACGCCATTCACAAGATGGACAGACACGGCAGTGACTTGACCAGCAAGGGGGTCCAGTTGAACGACAAGGCGCTTTACATGGCCGCGCTTCATCGCTTCCGTTCCTGGGGGCGCGCCATCAAGGCCGCAGGCCTGAACTATCGGGATATCCGCCAGCGGCGCTCCATGTCGCCCGACGAAATCAAGGCCGCCATCATAGCGCTATACGAGAGCGGAGAGGATTTGGCGTATTCCCCGATGAGGGCGCGCCATCAGTTTCTGCTGGCTGCCGGCATGAAGAAACTTGGGCATGGCTCCTGGCAGGTCGCCCGTCGCAAATGCGGCATCCATCGCAATTTCCGTCTGGGGCGTTACAAGTTCCACAAGAGCGCGCCGCCGAAACTGCCGCCAGAGGTGATGGAGCAGATCAAGAGTGTGGAGGCCCGCCTGGCGCCCTCCGCCACCGCCTCTGGCATTTTGGAGGCCAAGCCCAAGCGAAAGTCACGCGCCTGACGCCCGCTCCCTTTTGTCAGGCAGTTGGCTGAAGGCTGAAAACGTGCCGATATGGAAGCCATCGACGACCAGAGACCGCAAGGATATGATTACCTGCAGTTATGCGGGCGCGGGCGTTATGGCGAGGCATGGCTGGCCCGTGAAATGCCGGCGGGCACTCTGGTGGCGCTGAAGCTGCTGCGCAAGGAAGGGGAGGGGGAGTGGCTGACTGAACTGGAGGGGCTGCGGACTTACCGTGCCGCCCTGGGCGGGATGAGCGAGGCGGAACGCACTCACTTGATTCCCATTCTCCATTGCGGGGAGAACGAAAGATTCTTCTACTACACGATGGAGCCCGCCGACAATCTGCTGCCCGCATCGGACGGCTACCGGCCTGACACCCTGTCGGCACGGCTGGAAAGTTCACGCATGCCCAAGGCGGAAGTGGTTCGGGTGGCCAGCGAACTGCTGGAGGCGCTGACGGTTTTGCGTCGGCATGGGATTGTCCATCGGGACATCAAGCCCGGCAACATCTTCTTCTTCCATGGCTGCGCCCGACTGGGCGACATCGGTCTGATGGCCACGGAGGCCAGCCGTCTGGACATTCTTGGGTCGCCTGGCTTTGTGCCGCCCGAAATGATGGACGAGCGGGCCGCCGCGCTGCCCACCTCCGGCGGGGAGTGGGATTTGTACGCTTTGGGCAAGGTTCTCTATGTGATGGACACAGGGATGTCCGCCGAATGCTTTCCGCTGCCCAACCTCACGGAGCAGGAGACCATGAAGGTGCCCGCCCTTGCGGCGCTGTGGTCTGCCCTGGCGGCGGAGCATCGTGCGGACCGGCTGCTGGATTTGAAGGTGGTGGAACGTCGGCTGAAGGAGATTGAAGAGTCCCTTCAGCCAGCGTCGCGGAAAAGAGGCGGTTGGCGACGGGGGCGGAAACTGGCGGCGGGCGTATCCCTGCTGGCTCTGCTTTCCCTGCTGGCGCTTTCCCTGTTCACCTGCAGAACGCATCGTCATGGCAATCTTGAGGAGGCCATTGTCGCCAATGACTATCAGGGGGTGCTGGACAGGCTGAAGAAGGGAGATTCTCCAAGAGCCGTTTTCGCCGATGGCAGGAAGCCTCTGGAACTGGCGTTATCCTTCCAGGGAGTGGACGTGCGAATCGTTCGCGAACTTGTGGCGCGCGGAGCCTATACTGCGCCGGAGGCCACCTTGGAACTGGCCATTCGCCAGCAGCAAAGCCTGGAGATTATCCAGCATCTGCTGTTGGGCACTCCGAGACTGGACGATCTGCTGATGCGTCCGCGCTGCCCGCTGTTGCACGCGGCCATTGATTCCAGACGAACGGATGTATTGCGTCTGCTGCTTGACAAAAGCCGTTTCCAGCCTCGGGACTCAGAGGGGAACACCCCCTTGATGCGAGCCGTGTTCACTGGTCAGAAGGAGGCGACCAGAATGCTGCTGGAAGCGGGGGCGGAGGTCAATGCACTGGACAGGCAAGGGCGCAACGCGCTGTTCTTTCTGCCCACCCATGCCGACGGATTGGCGGATGTCCTGCTGAAGGCTGGGGGCGATGTGACTGTCCGGGCCGCTGACGGTGCCACTGTCCTGCTGGCGGCTGTGCGCAGCCGCTGTCGGTTGACGGAATTGAAGGCTTTGTGCCAGGCTGGCGTGGCCTTGAATGAGGCGGATGCCCAGGGGGTGCGACCCGTCACCGAGGCCATCGCCTTGGGGGAGCGGAATGTTCTGGAGTATCTTGTCGAGCAAGGCGCGTCGGTCGATTACCGCACCGTTCGGGGATTCACGCCGCTTCATACCGCAGTGCTGTATGACCGCCGCAATCTGGTTTCCCGCTTGCAGGAACTGGGATGTAACCTGGAGGCATGCGATGCGGCTGGCCGCACTCCGCTGCACTGGGCTGCTTTGCGGAATATGCGTGTGATGACCAGAATGCTGCTGGAGCACGGCGCTTCGCCGAAGGCGCAGGACAATCTGGGACTCATGCCAGCCGACCTGGCAGCGGCGGCAGGGAGCACTCGTGCGTCCGCCGTCTTGCCCATGCCCGAACCAGGCGCCGCCGCCACCGTCGCCCGAGCCACGGAACTGCTGCGTCGCTTCTCCATCCAACGTGAACCCGCCGATAACGCCACGCGGCTTCAATTGGCGAAA
The DNA here is from genome assembly GCA_017431185.1 of Victivallales bacterium. The sequence continues at coordinate 3,407 of JAFRLP010000513.1, forward strand.
CTGATGCTTTCGCCAAAGTTGGACGCCACCAGCGTTTATAAAATTCTGGACGGAGCGCCTGACCTGAACCCCAGGCATCCAGGTGACGCCGATTTTGTCCGTCTGGCTGTCGATACGGGGCAAATCACTGTGCTCCAGCACGTGTTGGCCTCCATGCCCAATTTGGACGTGCCGGACTTGCTGGGCAGAACTCCGCTGATGGCCGCAGTGCGGGCCGGGCATCTGGACATGGCCGAAATGCTCTGCTTTTTGGGCGCCGACACCACCTGCACCGACCAGGATGGACTCGATTGGCTGGTTTTGGCCTACCGCGCCCAACAGCCTCGCACCGCCTATTTTGCCGCCTGGACCATGGCCGAGTGTTTTCTGGACGGCCCCTGGAAGGAGACGGGCGAACGTGCTCAGGCCGTGCGCTATGCCGTGCAGAACACGCCGGCTCGGGGCTCCTTCGAGACCCAGCGAAAACTGCTGGGCATCTTTTCAGGAGACGATTTTCTGCGCTGGAAGTTCGCGAAGAAGAATGCCTCCGCCGTGGCGCGCGCCTTGGATTTGTCCATTTCCACTCCCAATTTTCAACTTATGCCGGGGCATGTCGCCCTGACTGAGCAAACCACCTGGCCCATGCTGAACACGTTGCTGAGGCATGGCGCCCTGCCAGGCAGGTTTTCCTTTGACGGAAGAACCGTGCTGCATCGAGTCCTGACGGAGGGTAAACCCGCCTTCTTCCTGCGTTTGCTGCTTGATTACGGAGCTGACCCGATGTTGCCCGACTGCTCTGGCAAAACCGCCATGGATGTGGCGGCCGACTATGGGTTAAACGCCCAGGAACTCATGCGTTTCTACCTGGGCAAGAGTTTTTGATTACCGCCATGACTGACTTGGAATTGCTGGAGAAAAGCTGCTGGCTGTGGCCAGCCTGTTCGATGGAACTGAAGAACTGCCATGCCCGCTTCCGCCGTGATTTCACGCTGGAGGAGGTGCCGCAGGAGGCCCCATTGCTGATTTCGGCCGATCAGTTCTACCGCCTGTTCATCAATGGGCAGTATGTCTGCGGCGGTCCTGCGCGCGGATACCCCTGGTGCATGCCTTACGACAAGGTGGAGGTCTCCCGCTATCTTCGCAAAGGGCACAATTGGCTGGCGATTTGGGCGCACAATCCGGGCAAAAGCACCTACAGTTACTATTTTGGCGGAAAGGCGGGCGTCATTGTCGCGGCGCGCTGGGCGGATGGCACGGAATTGCATTCCGAGGAGAAGGACTGGTGGATTCGGCGTTCGCCTGGCCACAATCCGGATGTCTCCCAGGTGAGCGGACAACTTGGCTATCAGGAGGACTTTGACTGTTCGCTGGATGATGAAAGTTGGCTCTACGATGAACACGCCGTCCTGGCGCCCCCCGCATCCTATCTGGATACGCGGAGCGTCGCGTCCGTCTTTGGCTCCACGCCGCATATTACGTTGGAGCCTCGGGAAATCCCCCTGCTGGATGAGCGCCTTTGTCCGCCAGGTGCTCTGGTCGCCCGCGGCACAGGAACCGCCGCTGCCGGCTATCGTCTGACCCGTAACGCCATCTGGTTCTTCTCCGACCATGAGGCCTGTTCGATGAACTGGGAGGAGCCTGGCGAGTTCCGCACAGAGGGTGATGCGCTGGTGTTTGAGATTTCTGCGTCATCGCCTGGAAAATTGCGTTCCGTCACCGTCGATTTGGGACCCGAATACCTGACGGGACGCCTAGCCCTTCAACTTCAGGGAACGAGCGCCGCGAACATTCTGGACATCCACTTCCACAATCGTTTCGAAAACGGCCAGCCTGAATACATGACGCCCCGTGTTGGCAGTCTGGTGGCGATGGGGAATAGAATGCGTCTTGCGGACGGGTGCAGCCGCCACGAATTCCTCCAGCCCATTGGGTGCCGTTATTTCACGCTGGTGCTTCGTGAAAACTCGCATCCCGTTCAGGTGCGGGCCACTTGGCGCGCTTTCGTCTATCCAATGGATGTGACGGGGAATTTCCGCTGCTCCGACCCGTTGCTGAACGACATCAGCAGAATCTGCCGCCACACCCAGCGTGTCTGCGCGATGGACACCTTTGTCGATACCCCTTGGCGGGAGCAGGCCCAGTGGTGGGGGGACGCACGTGTGCAGTCCCACAACACCAATTTCCTGTGCGGGGATTCACGCATCTTCGCCCGGGGGCTGCGGGTTTTGGCGGCCCAGCCGAATCCCTACGGGCTGACCTGGGCCCATGCCCCCAGCACGCCTTCAGGCTGTGTGCTGCCGGACTACTCCCTGACCTGGATTGTCACCAACTATGACCTCTATTGGGAGACGGGACGCCTCGACCACGTGGCTGGCAATCTTCCCAAAATCGAGGAGATTCTGGAGTATTTCCGCAGTCGCCGTGACGGCGACACCGGAACGTTCAAGGATGATCCGAGGCTTTGGCTGTTTGAGGATTGGGGGCCGTTGCCCAAGACGGGCTCCCCTGCCTTCCTGGCGCTCAGTTACATCTACACCTTGCAGATTTATCGGCAGTTGCGGCTGGCCTGTGGACACCGGAAGGCCGCCGATATGCTGGAGAAGGAAATCCAATCCTGCCAGCGTCGGGTCATCAGCGCCTATTATGACCAGGGCAGCGGTCTGATGAGGGCGCAGGCGCAGGGGGATGCTGCCCCCATCGTGCACGACCAGGTTTGGGCAATGCTGACTGGTCTGCCAGTGGATTACCAGCCGATGCTTGACAAGCTGATCCTTCCCTGTTTGAAGGGGAGTTTGCCAGCCGAGGTCATTCAGCCAACCTCCTTCTGGAGCACCTATCTGCTGGATTTGGCGCAGCGGCTGGGGCTTGTGGAGGAGGCGTTGGGGTATATCCGCCGCCATTGGCAGCCGATGTTGCCCTTCAGCACGACGTCCGAGGGGTTCGAGCATCATTTTGGAAGCCAGAGCAGCGTGAACCATGCGTGGAGCGCGCATCCGCTGACCCACATTCCCGAATTGCTGTGCGGACTGGTGCAGACCGCTCCCGCCTGGCGGGAACTGGAACTGCGGCCTTTTGCCAAGGGAACCGTTTCCGAGGCCGAACTGACCATGCCGACGCCATCTGGCAGACTGCGTTTTGCCTGGCGGCGTCTGGATGGGAAAATCCACTGCGAGGTCCACATCCCCGCTGGCGTCAAGGCCACCATCCATTTGCCGGACGGCTCTTCCGTGGCTACGGATGGCGCCGCGTTCCTCAAAGACTGGAGTGCTGCCTTGAATTAGGCCGCTCTGCTCGACGGCATCGCAGAAACATTCCCTTGCCTTGGTAAAAGAATGATGACTGTTCAGTACCTCCTCCCGTTTTGGCATGCCAGGAAACAGATTTGCCAACTGTACATGGTCGGCCGGGCGTGAGTCCCCAACCTGCCCGCGAGGCCATAAGGCCGCGCGGATTGAAGTAGCCTGGGGTGCAGAATAGATACAAAAAAATGAAAAAAAACGGTGTGGCAATTTGCAAGCGGGGCGAAAAGCACTATATTAATGTCATAAAAGAGATGCCGGGCTAGCTCAGTTGGTAGAGCAAGGGAATCATAATCCCTGGGTCATTGGTTCAAGTCCGATGCCCGGTACCATTTCAGCCCTGCTGGGATTTCCTTGCAGGGCTTTTTCACGTCCCTGTGGCGTGCTTTTCGTCATTGCGGAAGAGGTTCGGAACATGACCATCACTTATCAGGTGAAGAACGCCGTCTATGTGAATCTGACCAACAGGTGTCCCTGCGCCTGCAGATTCTGCCTGCGCAACAACGCGCCTGGCGTTTACGGGTCGGATTCGCTGTGGCTGGAGAGGGAGCCGTCATTGGAGGAGGTTATCGCCTCTCTTGCCCAATGGGACTTGTCAAAGTATCCAGAGGTTGTGTTCTGCGGTTACGGTGAACCGACGGAACGGCTGGACGTGCTGCTTGATGCCGCAAAATGGCTGAAGGCGAAATGCCCCGACCTGCCTATACGCATCAACACCAATGGACTGGCGGACTTGATTGCCGGGCATCCCACCGCCAGTCTTCTTGCGGGAGTCATTGATAGGCTCTCCATTAGCCTGAACAGCGCGGATCCGCAGGAATACCTGGAGCTCTGTCGCCCGCGCTTTGGGGAGGCCGCCTATCCCGCAATGCTGAAGTTTGCCCAGGATGCCACGAAATATGTCCCTGAAGTGGTTATGACGATAGTTGGCTCTCCCATCACCTCCCCGAAGCAGCAGGAGGCCTGCAGGAAACTCTGCGAACGGTTGGGAGTCCGGCTGAGAATCCGTCCCTATGAGCGAATTCAGGGATGATGTTCCGTTGTGGCAGACGGATTATAATTCCTGAACGGGGAACGACAGATGGGAGGAGGGCACTGTGGATGGCTGGATGGTGGTTCCGTCGAGGAAGGCACGGAGTTCTTTGGCAAGACTCCAGGATGCTTCCGAAAGGGGAGGGGGCTCTTTATTGCCGATGAGTGGCTTCAGTCCCTCTAGGTCATTGGGTGAATGGTTAAAGAGGAGAATCGCCTGGTCCGCTAGGTTGGAAATCGTCTCGCTGTGGAGTTCTTTGCTCCAGATGGTCAGGGAGCAGAGGGCGTTGAAAATGACGGTTTCGCTGTCGAAGGACAACATTCCCTCCATGGGGATAAGAGGCTTGCAGCAATGCTGCTGTAGCCTTGTGGCGAGGGGGAGGAACTGCCGTTGCAGCATTTCAGGAGAGGTGGGGCGCAACTGACCCGCCGCCCAGGCGGCGTTGGCACGCATGGCGTCTGTGGTTCGGCGGGTGTCCTTGAGGCACGCCAAGAGGTCTGCCGCAAAGGAGGGCAGGGGGTGATGGCCCATCGCCTCGTATGCAGTGGCGCGAACGTCTGGATCCTTGTCCTTGGACAGTTTGCGCAGGAGCGGCTCCGCATTCGAGAGACGGAGAAAACCCAGCATCTGCGCCGCAGCCTGACGGACAAGAGGCGATTGGTGGCTGGCCCCCGAAGTCGCCAGTTCGCCATACGTGCCTGGCTGGGCTAGCCGGGCCAGCGCCGAAAATTCCGCCGCCAAGTTGACGGGCTCTTGTTCCGTTTCGGCGATGGAGGCGATGATGGAAACGGTTTGTCTGGCCTTCAGCTTCCTCAGAATCGTCGCGGAATGGAAGCGTTGCCGAGCAGGGCTGTCCTGCTTCAGTTCACGCGAGATGGCCGCAATGGTCGCCTCGCGGTTGCTCTGGGCCACGGCGAGAAGGGTGGCTGACGCCTGTTCGTTCAGAATGTCCAGGTCATCGCCAAGCAATGCGACAAGCCTGTTCAGCAGAGGCTCGGGAAGCGGGTCAGAGAAGCGCCCCAATGCGGCAATGGCGGCCAGACGGACGGCTGGCTGCGCATCGTCCAGTCCCAGGGCCAGAGTGTCCCTGAGGGCGACGTTGTTCGCGTTTTCAAGGACGGCGATGCGGACACCTGTCAGCGGGTCGTTCAGCAGGCGGCGGATGATTTCCGGACGGGTGGCGTGGCGGTCCTGGGCGACGGCCAGGCGCAGGAGCGGGTGCGCCTGGGGCTGGGAGCCCTTGTCAAGCCAGTTATCCGTCTCTGCATTGCGTGGCTGCTGCGACAGTGCCAAGGAGAGTGCGGCTGCCTGCGTTTCCGGAGAGGCGGTGAGCCAGCTCAGGCGGTCAATCATCAAGGTTCGTTCGGGCTTTTGGAGTGAAGCCAGTGCGCGCAGGGCGCAGCGTTGCAGTTGGGGATGCTTTTCCGCTTCAGAGCCGATGGCCAGCGGAAGAAGCGGGGCCGCCTGGGCCTCGGGGAGTTTAGCGTAGAGTGAAATGGCTGCTTCGGCTACCAGGGTGGATTTGGATTGCAGCCATGGGGCTATCATCTCTGGTCGGATGGCGTTGATGGCGTGGTGGCTCAGCATCCGCAGGATGGTTGCCTGGAGAGCGGGGGTCTGTTCCAGTTCCAGGCATTTGAGGAGTTGTGCGTAGTTGGCGGGAATGGGCGCAGAACCTAGAACAGTGTAGATGGCAGCCCGGGTGTCGCTGTCGGCAATGGGCAGAATCCTGGCGATGGATTGCAGGTCGCCCTCCCGGATGGACTGCCTGAACGGTATGTTCAGCTCTTCCTGGGTAAGCGGGGCGTTCTGCCAAATGGGCAGCCAGAACGGGAAGAATGCGATGGTGGTGACGAGGAGTGCGGGGTCTAGCATGGCAAGGTCACTTTTGTTCGCGGAAAAGACTGCGTACACGCCAGGCCGAAATCGCAATGAGCAGGACGGTCATGG
>JAFRLP010000514.1 GCA_017431185.1 Victivallales bacterium
GCCACTGTCAGTTCCTTGACTGTGATGCTGGAAATCGCCAGCGTCCCCTGACCGCCCAGAAGCAGATGGGGGCGGACAAGTTTCTCGTCCTCCTTCGCCGTGAAGAGATATTCGATGGTCTCGTTCTGCCCCGCTGGCTGCTTGGCGCTGACCGTGGGGAACGGGGTGCGTTTCCCTCCAGGCATCTGCACCATCAGGGCGAAGGAGAGAGCGTCGGTGTCGCGCTTGGCTGTGGCGGTAACCAGGTAATGGTGGCCAGGCTCAATCGGCAGGTCCGGGCTGCCCACGAAGACGACGTTTCCTGTGCCGGAGGTCTTTGTCACCGTCTGAACACCGTCTTTTCCGCTTTGCAGTGTGCCCTGTCCGTCGTTGGCAAAGGCAAGCCGCCATCTGCGGTCGCGATGGGTGAGCAGGTTGTCGGGCTGGACGCATTCCTCCAGCAGGACCCCCGTCAAAGTCGTCTCGCCTGGCTGGTTCAGCACGAAGTGAAAATGCGCTGCGTTCTCGCCTGGCTTGGCGGTGAAGACCAACTCCGCCTCTCCTTGGGCACCTTTGGCGGAAGGGTAGGGCGTGCGTCCGGCGCCATCGACACGCACCATGATGGAGCCATCCTGTCCGTGATAGCGCAACGCCGCACGGTAGGTCTTGCCTGGCGTGACGGGGACTCCTGGCACATCGCCGTGGTAGAGCAAGGCATCGTCCTCGGTGGCCTTGGTCAGGCGGATGCCACTCCCATCCGGCAGTGCCGTGCCCTGGGCGCCGTCTGTCAGGGTCAGCAGCCAGCCAGGGGGAATGGCTACGAAATCGGCCTGCGCAACGCCGACCAGAACCAGCAGAGTGAGAATGAGCAGACGTTTCATGATGGTCAATTTCTTTGGACGTGGACGCGGTGGGCTGTGTTGGAATTGGCGTCGTTCCAATCGGTGGCGTGCTTTTCGGAGGTGACATGCCCGTCACACCAGAGGATATTGCATTGGCCTGCGTGCCGGTTGGTCAGTTTTGCGTTGAAGATGTCAAAGACGAAATAGGGGACCTTGGTCCCTTTGGCGACCATGTAGGTTTCGCCCAGCAGCATCTTGCTGGAGGGGGATTTGACCAGTTCCGTGTTGCCAGGTATGACCTTTGCCACGCTGGAGGACAGATTTCCGCCATTGCCCAGCCAGTCATCGCAGGCTCCGAAGGCGTTGATGCCGTAGTGAACGTAGTTGAATACCCATGCGGCGGACGAATCCCATGTGGTCATCCGCGAGGGCCACGCTTTGCTTTGATCGTAACCTGCGCCAACCTGACGAATGATGGACGGATTCAGGGAAGGGCAGAGGAACATCTTGGAGTCGCCGACCATTCCCGTGTTGGCCAGCAGGTACCCCCACCCTTGGGAGGAAAGGGAACTTGCGCTGGGAGGATAATACACGTATTCGTCCAGATAGAGCGCCATGCTCAATCCATGCTGGCGCTCTATGCTGGTGCAGGCGATGGTGCGCGCTTTCTCCCGCGCCTTCGACAGTGCGGGCAGAAGCATCGACGCGAGTATGGCGATGATGGCTATGACGACCAATAGTTCAACAAGCGTAAATCGTTGACTGTCAATTACTTGCCCCCCCCCCCTGTGAATTTGGCCTGCGAAATCCGTGTGTCATTGTGAACTCCTGGGTTGTTGGCTTGGGAATCTTTGGAATACAAGTTAATATAGGTGTCTTCAATCAAAAAAGCAAATAGTGAAGGAAAAAAAGACCCAAAGGACAAAAAGGACAAAATGAATTAACGAGATGTCCTTTGGCTCGTCGCTTCCGATTGTCCAGCATGCCTCTTCGAGTCCTTTGCGGGGCTTTGAATGGCAAAAAAGAGTTTGTCGTGTTTGACATCTTAAAAGTATTCATCTATATTATAAAGTATCTCATAAGAGGATTGGTGACAATGGTCGGAACGGCCAATGCCAAGGTCGCCCCTCGGATTGGGGACTCGGCAAATGACGGCGGCGTCCTCGCCGCCGTCAACACAACACAGGAAGCACGGCGTGCTTCACAGGAGGTACAAGATGCACTGCTTTTCAACACGGCTGATTCCGTTGTTTTTGTCTGCACTGGTTCTTTGGGGGAGAGGCAATCTCCTTGCAAATGAATTGCCTGACCTGGCAAAGGCGAAGTGGGTCTTTTACGACTCGTCCACCGTGAAGGATGCCACGGCTCAAAGGCAAGGAGACATCTGGCAACAGACACATCCTGGTCTGGAGGGAGATACCATCTGGCACACGACCGACTTGTCTCTTCCGCAGGGAGATTTCGTATTCCGCGCCATTGTCCGCACCGATGGCACGGGAGCCAACGGAGGCGTCACGCTTTCGGCGCAATTGGTCTCCGCCAAGCGATTGATTGCCTCCAGCGTCATTCAGACCAATGGCAAATGGGAGGCTCACGAACTGGCCTTCAAGTTGACTGAACCAGAGAATGTGGTCCGGTTTTGGGTTGTGCAGAAGGTTTTTCGCGGAACGTCGGAGTTTCGGCGTCCTGTGCTTGCCTGGCAGGCTCGGCGCACGCCCTATGCCGTGCTCTCCCGCGAGTTTCCCGAGGGCGGTGAGGCTCGGTTGGACTGCGAGCCGAACCGCACCTACCAGGTGCGTCTGAAAAATGCGGACAGCGTGAATATCACCTTCCTTGACCAGGATTGGCAGGCACTGTGTACGCTTGTCTGCCAGGATGGCTCCCAGTTCACGGCGCCTCCATTGACCATGCTCACCAGACTGAATGTGAATGCGACGGATTCATTCGTTGAAGTGACCGAATCTCCCGAGGCCGCCCGATCTTTCGACTGGAACTACTGGAATAGTTGGAACATGGTCGGTCCGCTCTCCGGCGGAAGTGCCTGGCGGGATTTTGAACTGAAGCAACTTCCTGAATACGCCGTCGGTCGCTTTCCCGTCAAGGCTGAGGTGCTGGTGAATGGGGTGCTGGCTGGGGAGGGCTGCACAGGCTACACGGACAAATACTATCTCAACCTGAAGCAATTTCTGCAGACTGGACAGAACCGCCTGGAACTGCGTTTTCCCGCCAGGGAAAAGAGCACGCGCGAAATATTGGCGGCGGATGTCGAGTTCCGTTTTTCCGACGCCTCCCGCCAGGTGCTTCTGGCCAGTTCCGGGACATGGCAGACCCGGGAGCCTGACGGCACGGTTCACCCGATTGTGGACTTTCGGCCCAGTTGGCATCTGCCTGAACTGTTCGACAAGAATTGGATTGTGCCTTCCGCCATCCCGTTCAGCCTGCTTCCGCCCTGTCCCGTGAAGGCGGAATTGGCCTTGGACAACTCAAACGCCAAAGTCGGTGAACAGGTCTGCGGAACGCTATCCCTTCATTTCACGGCCATGCCATTCTTTCAGACCAGCCGCCTTGGCCTGAGGATTCTGGATGGCAAGGGGAAGCAGGCGTGGCTCCAGTGGATTTTTGCCAAGGACGACCTCACGAGGCTGAAGGCAGGGGATTCCCTGACGCTCCCCTTTGCGCTCTGCACGGATTTCCTCACTCCTGGCCGTTACTCAATCCATCTGGATGAACGGCTTGCGTCTGCCTCCGTCGGTTCCCTGGAGATTACGGCAGGGCAACCGCCTGCTCCTCGGCCTCCAGCCCGATTTGTCCGCCAGGGCTGCATGGACTGCATTGTCTGTGGGGAGTTCAGCGCCCCTGCGGCCATCTACTACACTTTGCCAAACTATGGTTCGACAATCGGACGCAATATGGAGGATGACTGCCGAATGTTCGCTGACGCTGGATTCAAGGTGTTCAGCCTTCCTTGCCACTTCGGATTCGACTTGGTGAAGAACGGCTCGCAAGGCGCGAAAAGCATCTGGCTGGACAATGGCAAGTATGACTTCTCGTCCATTGACATCCAGGCGGAGAGACTGCTTGCATCCGTGCCTGACGCGCGAATGATTCTGCGAATCGACTGCAGCATACCCTCCTGGTGGCAGGAGAAACATCCAGAGGAGTCCGTGGTCTGGGATGAGGGGACTCGCAACCCTGGTTTCCCCTCTCTGGCAAGTGAGCGCCTGCGTCACGATTTGAGCCAGGCCCTGCGTGACACGGCAACCTATGTGGCCTCCCGTGCCTGGGGAGGAAGAATCCTTGGCTTTTATGCCCTGTTCGGCTATGACGGGCAGTGGTTCCAGCCCATGGATTATGGCCGTCAATCCCGCTTTGCCGACTACAGCGCTGCCATGCAGCGAGAGTTTCGGGCCTGGCTGGAGAGAGCGTATCATCGGGATACCGATGCGTTGCGGCGCGCCTGGGGAAGGCCTGATGCCGGTTTTTCCACCGTGCAAATCCCCTCCCGTGAGGCCCGTCTGGGAAGCAGGTACTATCTTGACCCTGTGAAGGAGCGGCCAGCCATAGACTTCGCCCTTTGCACGGCACGGCAAACAGAGGAGGTCATTGCGCTCATCGCCACCTCCGTGAAGGAGGTGTTGGGTGACTTGCCGTTCGGCACGTACTATATCCCTGGTGACACGACCTACCGCAACGCCCAGGCGCAGCGTCCCTGCATCGACGGCATCTATGATGAGAGGAACTATAATTATGCGGCGTCTCCCCTGGGATACGACTGCAATGGCGTTGACCAAAAAGGCATGGCGCCGCACTTGGCCGTGAACCAAACCCAGCGGCTGCACAATGTGTTCTACATCGGGGAGGACGACTCGCGCACCTACCTTTCCATGATTAAAAACCCGCGCTGGGGCAATCCCGACGCCTTCGGCACGCTGGCTGGACGTCGCCGCAACACCTCCAAGCGTCTGACGACTGGCATGGGGTTCTGGTACTTTGACATTTGGGGGCACTGGTACTCCTCGCCTGCCCTTCAGGAGCATTTCCGGCGGGAAATCCGCCTGATGCAGGAGATGCGGAACTGGAGTCCGCTGCCGGAACTGGATGCCCAGGCTGTGCAAGTCCTCAAGCCAGGAGTCAACCTGCACAAGCGAATGAACACGGCGGAGGATTTGGCTCAAGTGCATTTCCCCGCCAAGACCGCGTTGCCACCGGTCTTCATCGAGGACACGGTGAATCTCCGCGACCTCGGCATGCCCGGACTGCCACGCTATCGCCTCTACATCTTCGACGACCTGTTCGCCCTGGACGAGGGCGACCGCGCCCGCATCGACGGCCTCAAGAGGGACGGCGCGACGCTGCTCTTCACCCACGCCACAGGC
>JAFRLP010000515.1 GCA_017431185.1 Victivallales bacterium
GAAATTGCCTTCCAGACGGTTTTTTGTTTTATCCACCGCTCGGTACATTCTGATACCCACAGGTCTGTCGTTTCCCTCCGCCTTGCGGCGTTCCGCCAATTCCAATGCATTCTTGATGATATGGAAGGATTCGTGTTCTTCTGGAGATGATGTGTACCATTCCGGGTGATCCCAATAGTCAGCCGGGACAAGACCGCTGTCCTTGAGGTCAACAAGGCTAACGTCACCGCCATTTTTGCTCGGCGCCCTGTGGTCCATCTTCCAGGACTCGTCGTTGCTGTAGCCCATTTCGGCTTCGCGCTCGCGTACCATCCGCTTCGCCGTCTCCATGTCGCCGCGCTGAATCGCGTCAAGGTATGCCTTGTCCATTTCTTTCCATTGGCGAGGAGTGTAAGAAAATTCAGTTTTTTTGACTTTATGGCTTGCATTGTCAAAATTCTGGACTATTTTATTAACAGAGTCCAGGTCAAGATAGCCCACCTTGAGGAGATTAGTTCCTGATTGGGCAATCACTTCCTGGACTTTATTTTTATCCAAATATAACGCCTTATCCTCTTCTATCCAATGTAACCATCCTGCGGTATCTTTTGGGAACAACCCACGAATGTTGTTGACAGAAACGCCGCGATATGTCGAGTTAATTTGAATGCCTACGAGGAAATTTTTATCATCAGTAGTTAAATCAATAATTAGGTTATATTTATCAGGATCAATGTATTTAAAAATTGCAAGTGGTTTTTGTATGGCATTGGGAAGCCCTTGCAATTCTTGTGGAGAATAAGGATGTGCAGGGTCTTGAGATTTATGTTCGATAACACGTTTGCTTAATTCGATAGGCTCGTTTGGAATGCCGTAATCTTGCAAAAGGCGGCCGGGGAATCCTAACTTGAAGATATGGCCAATATCAAGTTTGTCATACTGTTTTAATTCCTCATTGAATCTCTGATTGACAGTTTCAGGTCGCAACGCAACTGCCACTCCCTGTTTTTCCAATTCATTCCGCAGCGACGGCGTAACGACTTCCTCTGGTACGGCAATGTTCGTTCCCTTCAGCTGTTTGGCAACGATGGAGGCGACCTCCGAATCCGGCACGATGCGGTTCACCTTGACGTAACGGGAAAGAATCACCTGGCGCGGTTGCCCAAGACTGGCCAGCTGGCTGGACACGGGACCGCTGTGCCATGCCATTTCTCCAACTGTATCCTTTGCGCTTTCTGCCTTGTATCCGCTGGAAAGTTCGCTTTGGGGGACCTCGCATTCAACGGTAACAAGATTGGCGCGTTTGTATGCGGAGCTGAACTGGTCATTCAAAGGCGAACGAGATGTATGGAAATATGGATTGTAGGCAGCCTGGATGGAAGAACCATTTCCCTTGTCCAGTTTGAATTTCCCGTCTTTCACCAGTTCCGGCCTTTCATCCGCTTGCATCCATTGGCCAAGTCTCACTGGTTCTTGCCATTTTCCGCCCACCTTCCCAGCCATGGGAGGATAGAGTTTTCCGTCGATTACCTGCATGACGCGGAACACTTTGACGGTCGGCTCTGTCTCCAGGCGGTTAAGCAATTCACCCTTGGGTACGTATGAGAAAACAGTTCCACTTTCGGAATTGTATTCGCCGCTGTCGCTGTGCGGATTAGGCGTATCCTGATTCTCGTCTGTGGTCTTTTCCGCAATCGCGGACTGGATTTCCTCTGGAAAGTGAAACCCAATCTTCTCGGCCAGGTTAGCCTGACCACGGAAATTCTCCACCAACTCTGAAGACGACGTGTGCTGGCGGTAGTCTTCCTTGGATACGGTCATAGTGTCCCATTGCCGCGAACTGTTATTCCAGCGTTTGACCGTGATGTTCTTCTGACCAATGCCTGTGACAAATCCAGAAGAACTCTTCCCGTTAGGAGTATTGAAGGCAACATAGTCGCCTTCAGCCAGAGTATTGATGTCTTCGTGGCGGGGAAGCCTGTCAAGCAATTCAAGCCAGGCATCCTCCTCTGCTTCAGTCGGAGCGGCCTTCTCCTGGGCTTTCGTCTCCTGGACGGTCTCTGCTGGCATTGCCTTCTGCACGTTCTCCGCCGCGGCGGCGTCCATCTTCGGGTCCAGCGCAAGTCCGTAGTTCCTCTCGATCAGCTCCACCGCCCTGCGCAGAGCCTCCGTGTCCTCCTGCGTGACCAGGAAGCGGCTGAAACGGTCGCGCCTCTTCACGGGTGCCTCGCGGCGGCCAAGCAGACTCTCCTGCTCGACAGATGTCCCGAAGACGCTGTTCCTGCCCTTCAGCAATTTCTGCGGAATGAAGAAGCTCACCAGCCCCGGGCGGGTGTGCCGGATGACAATCCCCTCGCCATCCGGAGAAGCCGCCACCAGCGACACCCGGCTTCCCGGCGCCGTCAGCACCGGCATGATGCGCTCTGTGGTCACGCTCTCACCAGTCGTGGTTTGTTTTGACACGCCGGATTTATCCTTTTGCTCTTGATTGGCAATTTCCTTTTTCGATGCTATAGTATCTTCAGAGCCGTTCGGAAGAGCAGAAAGTCGGTCGCGCCTGCCCTGGGATTCAACAAGATCCTTAGTCATGAGGAATTGGCCGCCCTCACGAACGGCTTGTTTTTCCATCTTACTAAGACCTCGGTCATCTACTTTTCTCCAGCCCACGATTTCGTGGGCTTCTTTTGTTTCTTCCATATCAAGAACAACAATTGCATTGTCTTGACCGTCAAGTTTTACCGCAACCCAATAATTCGGGCGTGAAACTGGTTGGTTTCTGGCAATGAAGTCACCAGAATACAAAGCACGTTGAAGTATTTTCCTTGAAATATCTGGTGTGATTTCTTTATGATGCGAAAGATTTTTCTCTTGAATTTCTTTCTTCAGAAGAACCGGCTTGGCTTTTTTGCCAATTAATTCTAACAATTTAAGAGCAACCGGTGGTAACTCAATATCCCGATGAGGATGCTGGAAGTCTTCATCGGTGATTTCTTCAGGACTATTCAGTTTGTCTCGCTGTATCTCGCTGACTTTTTCTGCTTCCTGAGTGTTCGTTTCTTCTGTATTAGGCAATTCCGGTTGAGTCTCTGCCTTGACTTCCGCCTTCGGCTGCTCTGCCTTTGGCTGCTCGGTCGCTTCCGGATTGGCGGGCTTGGGCTGTTTTGGAGTTTCCTGCTTGACCGGCTCAGGCTTCGCAGCGGGTTTCGGAGCTTCCACGCCGCCCAGCTCCCGGTTGATCTGGTCGATGAGCTCCGGGTTCGTGTCGTAATGCTCCCAGGCGTTCAGCTCCTTTTGCCATTCCCCAAGCTTCGACCTTACCTCGTTGAAGTTCTTGACATTCACGCCAAGCTCCTTGCGA
>JAFRLP010000516.1 GCA_017431185.1 Victivallales bacterium
ACATCGGCTATCAGGCGGTACCAGCGTGGCGAACCGTCGGGATATTTGGCTATCAGAAGGGCCTGGGTCGTGTAGAATGGATGGTTCATTGGTTAGTTTGTCTTGGACTGGAACAGGCAATTCTGCCGTGTCAACTCCCTTGCAAGCACATCATGGTCGGGCATGCCAAGCGCGGCGGCGATGCCCGCCGCCTGCCCCGACGCCATGCAGGGCACGCACAGTCGAACGGCGCTGATGGCCTGCGGCTCGACGTCGATGTTCCGGCCCGACGCCGCCAGGTTATCGACATTGATGGAACGAAGCGCCCCATAGGGAATGGCGGGATGCCCGGTGATGGCATGCCCCCACGGCGAATCGTAGCCTTGCACATAATGGCCGCCGATGTATTCTCCGCAGAGGCCCACGGGTTCGGGGGGAGGCAGGGGGGTGCCCATGTCCTCCATCGTCAAGCGCCTGCGTCCAACGATGGAACGGCTGTAGCGCACGCCCATCATCGGCGCGACGGCGGTTACCTCAGCCTCCGCGAATTCGGCGTATTCCCGCTTCAGCCAAGCGGCGACGACCGGGATTTGCGCCTGAAGTTCCCTGTGCATGGCGGCATACACGGACGGGTCCGTGGCGTCTCCGACCACGGCCGTCAAATTGAGCAGGATTTCGTCATCCCGCAGCAGCGGGGTACACATGAAATTGTTCTGTATGGCGACAGGGAATCGTTTTCCGCTGAATTTGGCCTTCAGCGCCGGTTTGTTGAAGGCCTTGACTTTCGCCATCTTGAACATAAGCGTCTTGGTCATGCTCAACTCCACATATTATAATGAAAAAACAGGTGTTTTACAATGGATTTTTCAGTCCCGTTTTTGTAATAATCTGCTATCCATTCCCATCCGGTGCCTTTAGGCATCGGGACAGGGGGAAATAATCGTCCCCTGGGAGGAAACGGGGGCAGGCAGATGCCGACACGGCTCAAGACGCGTCGCAGGACGGTCGGAACGCAACGCGGGGAGGAACGCCGTTCAGGTAGAATACGCCTGGTCGGCGGCCTGCTGGACAAGCAGGCAAAGGCGGGTGAGTTCCAGCGTGTCGCGGTCGGTGACCAGGGCCGGACGCCCTCCCAGCAACTCCAGCGCGAAGTCCGAGAACAGCCTCCTCGGCGGAGCGGGCGGAACAATGGTCCGCTCGCCGTCCCCGTCAATCAGGTGAATGACCTCCTCGCGGATTTCCAGCACGCCTGCGGTTCCCACGAGCCGCAGCCGGTCGTCCCCATGGGTAGGGGCCTTTGCCGGACGCAGGAAATCCATGGTCACGGAGGCCAGCACACCGCCCGTCGTGACTATTTGGCAGACAGCCGCGACCTCCAGGTCGCCATAGCCGAAATTGTCAGCGCGGGTCTGGTAGGCATTGAATCTCTCCACGCCCTGTCCCGTGAAATGGAGCACCCAGTCCATCGCATGGCTTCCCACCCAGGGGATGGTGCCACCGTAGGTGCTGCGGCTACGGTAGTAGTCAGGCCGGCTGCCGCCGAACCGGTAGGACTTGCGGGCGTCCATCAATTTGATTCTGCCGATTGTGCCGTCCTGCACCATCCCGTATGCGGTGTAGAAGGCCGGCTCGTAGCGCATCCCCACCATCGAGACGAAGCGCGCGCCGTTGGCCCGCTCCTCACGATACACACGCTCCAGTTCGGCAAAGGACTCCAGGTCAATGGCCACCGGCTTCTCGCAGAAGACGTGGATGCCGCGGCGCAGGCACTCGGCGCACATCTCGGCATGGGACTCGAATGGTCCGCATACGCAGACCAGGGCAGGCTGCACTTTGTCCAGCATCTCGCGCCAATCATCAAAGACGGGCGGACGGAACCCAGCCTCGGCGCAGTGCGCCAGCAAACCGGACGGGGAGTCCTGGCACCCCATGGACACGCCGGCAATCCTCACTTCGGGCACTTCGGCAAGCGACTGGAACACGTAACTGACGTGCCCGCGGTCTCCAATCAGGCAGAGTTTCATCGATTTCACTCCAAGGTTCCGGCGGCAGGCAACCGCCCTGTCCGCGCACACTCCGCGAAAATCTCCTCCAGGCCCGGAATGATGTAGCAAGCGTCCTTCCGCCCAACCTGCCGCCGGACTTGGCGAATGGGCAGTTCCCTGTCCAGCATTTCAATGATTCCGGCGTGAGCGCCTGCAATGCCCAGGGTGCAGGTGAACTGCGCGGGATTGTCCAGGCGCGCCAGCACGTCCCTGTACATTTTCTCCTGCGGCTGCCCCGTCATCCCCGAGACCAGCGTTTCCCCCGTGGCAAGGGTGGCGCGCCATTCCCCCTGCGCTTTCCAGAACACCTCGCCATATTCCGTGACGACACGAATCTCGGGCTGGACTGCCTGTGCGCCCGTATGGCTCAGGCAGACCATCAGGGGCGTCCCGCCCTGCAGACGCGCCTGAAACACGCACGTGTCGAACATCTCGATTTCAGGACGGCATCGCAGACACTCGCCCTCCACAGCCTCGGGGATGGCCGACTCCCCGAAACTGTCGCCGCAAAGGAACAGCGCCAGATTCAGATAGTGGGCCATTGCGTTGTTCGCAGGGGAGTCGCGGACAAAGGCGCCATCCTTGGCCAGGCGGCGCCCCGCCCAGGCGTTGCGGGCGTAATACTCGTCCCCCCGGGGCCAGATGCCCTGCACGGAGGCGCGCCGCACACGCCCCAGGCGTCCGGAAAGCAGCAGCCGTTTGAGTTCCTGGACATCCTCCCCGTAGATATGCTGGAACCCGACGCAGACGGGGAGGCCGGCCTTCCGCTCGGCCTCCTTCATCCTCTCGACGTCCGCCACAGAGCCGGCGGCGGGTTTTTCCACCAGCGCCCCCACGCCATGGGAAAGGGCCTCCAGGGTCAGCGGGCAGTGCCAGGAGATGCCGGCGGGGATGACCGCCAAGTCCAGTTTTCCGGCCTCGGCCTCATACATCTCCGCCGTCGTCGGGTACACTGCCACATTTCGTCTCCGCAACTCCGCCAACGCCATCCCCGCCTGTTCAGGGTTGATGACGACAGCCGCAGCCAACTCAAGCGCCCCTGCGTCAGCCTGG
Source organism: Victivallales bacterium (assembly GCA_017431185.1). The sequence goes on from JAFRLP010000516.1 coordinate 3,078, forward strand.
GGCAGCAGCAACTCCAAATGGTGCGCCCCGTATCCCGTGACGCCGATGAGTCCGATTCTTTTCATGGTCAAATGTTGATTTTCGAGGACGGAAGCCACGGATGCGGCACTTGACTCACAGCATCGCCTTCAAATGACGCTCGGTTTGCTGGGGAGCCTGCCTGGCAACCATGGAGGCCAGCAGAGCGGAGATGGCGAATTGCGCGATGGTGGAATCCATGGTGCCGATGCGGAGGCGCTGCTCGTCCGCGCACGTGGGCACCACGTGGTCGGCGGACCGCCCAAGCATGCTGTCGCGGCAGTTGGTGACGGCCAGCACAGGCACATGATTTTTCGCAGTCAGCGACAGATAGTTCTGCAAGGCAGGGGTTTCACCGCCGAAGGAGAACAATATCAGCAGGTCGGCGGAGGTCAGTTGGGCGCAGAAAATGCGCGAAAACTCCACGTCCGAGAAGAAGAAGGCATTGCGGTGCAGTCGCACCAGTTTCTCGTGGAGGTCGCGCGCCGCCAAAGAGGAGGAGCCAAATCCGCCCAGCAGAATGCGGCGGCTTGCGAGGATTCGTTCAACGGCCTCCGTCACCTCGTTTTCGGACAGATTGGAGAAGGTGTCTTGTATGGAGGAGGCAAAACTGCTGCCCAGGTTCCCCTTCAGCAGGTCAAAGGAGTCGCACCCGTCGCCCAGTTGATGGCGCAGCGTGCGGGTGCCCGGCACCAGGGCCGCCGCCAGTTGAGTCTTGAGGTCACCAAAACCTTTGAACCCCAGACGCTGAAGCAGACGGACAATCTGCGCCGAGTCCGCTCCTGTCGCCACCGCCACCTCGTTCAGTTTGCTCTGCAATATTCCGCCAGGATTGTCCAGAATGTACTGGGCAATGCCACGAGTCTTGCCATGCAGTTTGTGCAGGTGCGACCGAAAGGTCAGCAAGGGCTTGGGGGTGCTGGAGGCGGCTTGAGGCATGGTTGGGAAAATGATTCCAGTCCAACGCCGTTCATGGCGTTGGACTGGATAGAACCGCTTTGCGGTTGTCAAAAACAGCCCTGGTGTCCCGTTCGATTAATTCGTGAGGATAGTCCGCAGATGTTTTCGAGTTGTTTTCGCACGAAGGCGACTGCGCATAGTTTCCCATGCAAAGAAGCCTTCATGCGGAAAGAGCCGGAAAGAGCGCGGAATATTCCATCGAATTAATCGGACGGGACACTAGCCTGGCCTCACTTCTTGTTGGCAGCGAGGAAGGCGCGCACGTCATCGGCCTGATAGGCGGAGCCGAGGAGGCAGTTCTTCTCATAGATGAAGTCAGCGTATTCCTTCATGAAGATTTTGCCGGGCTTGCGCAGGTCGAATTCGGCGGGCTTGTCACGGAAGAGTTCGCGGTGGACGCGGGTCCAGACGAGGCGTCCGTCCGTATCGATGTTGATTTTGGTCACGCCGCGCTTGGCAGCGCCGAGGAACTGGGTGGCGTCCACGCCCTTGGCGCCCTGGATGTTGCCGCCAGCCGCATTGATGCGGGCGATTTCGCCCTGGGGAACGGAGCTGGAGCCGTGCATCACCAGCGGGAAGCCAGGAAGGCGCTTCTGGACTTCCTCAAGGATGTCATAGCGCAGTTTCTGGTCGCCGGTGAACATGAACGCGCCGTGGCTGGTGCCGATGGCGCAGGCGAGGCTGTCGCAGCCCGTCTTTTCCACAAAGTCCTTCGCCTGATCGGGATCGGTTAGTTTGGCGTCGGCTTCGTTGAC
>JAFRLP010000517.1 GCA_017431185.1 Victivallales bacterium
CGACAAAAACATTGTCCAGGTGACGGACTCCGAGGGAAGGCTTGTCTCCTCCCATTCCTATTCGCCGTTCGGCAAGCAGCGCGGCGGGTTTCTCTCGCCAGGGTTCAGTTCCGAGCGGACGGAGCCGACTTGGGGACTTTCCCTCTACCATTATCGTCAACTCTATCCCGTGTACGGACGCTGGCTCTCCGAAGACCCTCTGGGCGAGTCTGTCTCCCTCAACCTGTATTCCTTCCTCGAAAACAATCCCGTCGGGAGGACTGATTATCTAGGATTGGAAGATTTCCGTCACCCCGATTCGATGGAGAAATATAACCATTATGCATCGGAAGATGAGGCTGTACGCGCAAGGACCAAATATGCAAATAAACGTTCCAAGGCCAAAGGCATTGAATATTGCGGACTTGTCTGTAGAGGAATCGATTGCCCAACCCAAAAAGAGTTTTTCCTTACCACGCAAGTTCGTGGGCAAAAGTCTTCCTGCGACTCTGATGCAGCGCCTTGTCCCCATTTTACAAGCCCTGTGGCTGCTTGGCATACACATGGCTCGGATGATCCAGAATTCGACAATGAGCATTTTTCACCGGAAGACAAAGAGTATGCTGATAAAAGTCAAAAACCTAGCTATCTGATCACTCCGAAAGACAAATTGAAGAAATATACACCGAATGGAAAAAGAGGACATGGGGAAATAATCACTCTTCCTCCAAACTAGGCATAATGGACCATAAAAAGGTTCTCAATGCAAGAATGAAAAAGCATAACTCAATTAACTGTGCAATAAGAGGTGTCAAGTTCATTTTGAAAAAAATTATGGATTTCAGTCAATTTTACAAATACGTAGGAGGAAAGCAATGGTTTTTGTTCTGTCATTGGTGATTCTACTTTGTGCAACCAGTTGTGCGCTCAAGGAGACTGGAAGCAATCAGCACGGCTCCATGAGCGGGGGACAACGTCTGCCAGTCAGTTCTGGAAATGCGGAAGGTGGCAGATTGTATGTTGATGCAGACCAGTGCCATTGCAATCCCCCTGAATATGTTTTTCTGGATGAGTGCAGGTCCATGAAAATGGAAGAGACGCTGTTCTACCAAAATCTGACACGGATTCAGGGGCATTACCAGTGTTCATTGCGCCAGGGTGAAAAGTCCCCTGATTTCCCGTCTCGCATGGAAAAACACTGCATACGTTCAATCTTCGTGCAGGACGGCTACGGCACCATGTTCATAGACAATTCCGATGATGCCAAGAAGAAAAACAGAGGCAAGTCCATTGTTTACGAGAAAGGCCTGAAGCAATGGATGATTACAGACGAAGTGATAGAAAACGCAGATTTCCAGCAACTGATGTACCGAAACAGGGTGCTTGCTTTGACCACCATTGCCGTCATCGAACTTGAATCGAGGCTGGATATATGGCTGATACCGCATGAGGCCCCCAGCCTGCATCGGATCTTCTCGGTAAGGAAAGACCATCTCCCGTTGTCCTGCGCCTTTCAGAAGCCAATTGCTCCGACGATAACTGCGGAAAAAATCCTTGGGGTATGTTCCTCCATAGTCGAGCATGAAAAACAAGTCCTGCCAGATGAAAAATGGGGATTCTGGATTTTTAAGGAAATCCTTTTGCTGTCCAATTCCGAGGATGTCTCCAATTTGGCTTCAAGGGATGAAGTCATCAGGGAGAATATCGGCAATGCCATCGACAGCCTGCCCTGCCTCTACCTTTCCGCAGGAGTATCCCATACCCTGTCACAACATCATACGCCAAGGCGCGGCTGGGTCGGCGCCTCGTTTCATTATCTGTACGACCTGAAAAACGAGAAAATGTCTTTTGTCAAAAGATTTAAATAAGGGAATTACTATGTGCAACCAGCTGTGCAATAAAATCAGAGCCGTCCCATAATTTCATTGGATGTCTGTTTTCAAGGCGCAGTTGAGCACAGGCCCCCTTGATTTTTACGGGACGCGGATTTGCAGGACTGTCGGGAAATGCGCAAAACATTGAAAAAGATGTGTGCGGGTTTGCAAACCACAACATTGACAATATCTTAATCCTATCGACGAGAACAGGATTCTGGATTTCACGGAACGGTCAATGAATGCCCGCGCGACTCATATCAGGCACTGCCTGCCTCCATCGGCTGCGGCATATACCGGGAGACGCATGCCCGCCTCCCAGATGACCCGCCCCAACGGAATCACGACCGAGTGGTCCTACGAGCCGCACCGCGACCTGGTGACGCAGGTCCAGAACGGCACAGTCTCAACATACGGCTATGTCAACGACGCAATCGGGCGGAGAACCTCCATGTCCCGCTCGGGGAGCGCGTATCCCGCTTCAGACGTCATCTCCTACTCCTACAACGACCGCAGCGAGCTGACGGGCGCGCACTCCGACGCCGACGCAGCATACTCGTACTCCTACGCCTACGACCCCGTCGGCAACCGAACCGCCGCGTCCGAGGCCGGCGCGCCCTGGACCTACGCGGCGAACAATTTGAACCAGTACACCTCCGCCACCGAAAACGGCGTCCGGCTGGATTTCGCCTACGACCTGGACGGCTCGATGACCTACCGCCCAGTGGACGCGGCAAGCGGCTGGACGCAGCTCTGGAACGGCGAGAACCGCATGGCCGAGACGTACAAGGGCGCCGACCGACTGACCTTCAGGTACGACTACCTGGGGCGCCGCGTCGAGAAATGCATGTACAATGGCGACGCGCTGGCCTCGCGCACCCTCTTCGTCTATGACGGCTTCA
>JAFRLP010000518.1 GCA_017431185.1 Victivallales bacterium
CGCCCCGCGCGGTCATTATCAGTCGCAGCGGGATTCCCGACGGGGCAAACTACTTGATGGAGCGCAGGATTCGCCGAATATCGCGCATCTGGTCGTGCAAAGTGAAGGATGAGATACGCAGCACCTGGTGCATCTTGTCGCGCAGGAGACCATGCGGAGTTTCGATAAGGAGTTTGTCGTTCATCACGGTGATGCTGATGACTCCGCGCGAAGTGGCATCAATGCGCAGGGAGTGCCACTCCAGCAGGGTCGCGGCATCTGGAGGAAGCGGTCCGAAGCGGTCCTTGAGTTCCTCGCCAAAGGCTGTGAGTTCCCTCTGGTCAGTGAATGCGTTCAGACGGCGATAGCAGTCGATGCGGGCATTGAGGTCAGGGATGTACGCCTGCGAGAATCCTGCGGCGGTCTTGCCATTGCCAGCCTTGACTGCGAAAGACACCCTGTCCAGAAGGAGTTCACAGCGTTTGACGGTCTTCTGGCTCTCCTTGACAAAGCCGTTCACGGCGTCCTTGAGCAGCTGGCAGTACAGGTCGAAGCCAACGGCGGCGATGTGACCGCTCTGCTCCGTGCCAAGGATGTTGCCGGCCCCGCGGATTTCCAGGTCACGCATGGCCAGACGGAACCCCGCGCCCAGATGCGTGTAGCGACGGATGGCCGCCAGGCGCTCCCTGGCGTTGCTAGCCAATTCCCCCATCGGCGGCAGCAGCATGTAGGCGTATGCCTGTCGGTCCTGGCGTCCGACACGCCCGCGCAGCTGATACAGTTCCGACAGCCCGAAACGGTCGGCACGGTCAATGATGATGGTGTTGACATTGGGGATATCGACCCCGCTTTCAATGATGGTCGTGCAGACCAGCACGTCAATCTCATGACGGACAAAACGGGTCATGACCTCCTCCAGTTCCGAATCCCCCATCTGGCCATGCGCGACGGCTATGCGGGCCGTCGGAATCAGGCTCCGCAAGGCCTCCGCCACCTTGTCGATGGTCTTGACACGATTGTACAGGAAAAAGACCTGCCCCTGGCGCGACAGTTCCCGATTGATGGCGTGGCGGATGAGTTCCTTGTCGTAGTTGGCCACGATGGTGGTCACGGGCAGACGCTCCGTCGGCGCGCTCATGATGGTGCTCAGATTGCGGATGCCCGACAGGCTGAAGTAGAGCGTGCGCGGGATGGGGGTGGCGGTCATGGTCAGAATGTCCACATCCGCCCGCATCCCCTTGAGACGCTGCTTGTGCTCCACGCCGAAACGCTGCTCCTCGTCGATGATGAGCAGTCCCAGTTTGCGGAAATGGACATCCTTCTGGATGATGCGGTGAGTGCCGATGAGGATATCCACCTCCCCCGCAGCCACCCTCTCCAGGGTCTCGCGGTTCTCCTTCGCCGTGCGGAACCGGCTGACCATGTCAATCTTGATTGGATACTCGGTCATCCGCTCCCGAAAGTTCTGATAGTGCTGCTGCGCCAGCACGGTGGTCGGCACCAGCACGGCGACCTGACGCCCGTTGAGCACGGCGCGGAAGGCAGCGCGGATGGCCACCTCCGTCTTGCCGTAGCCCACGTCTCCGCAAAGCAGCCTGTCCATGGGCTTGGGGCTCTCCAAGTCCGCCAGCACCTTCTGGATGGCCTCGGCCTGGTCAGGGGTCTCCTGATACGGGAACGAATTCGCGAAGGCGCGTTCCCACTCCAGGACGGGCTTGAGCGAGGCGCCGCTGGCGGTCTGGCGCAATGCCTCGATGCGGAGCAGTTCGGCTGCAAGGTCGTGCGCCGCATCCGCCGCGTCATTCTTGGCCCTTTTCCAGGAGGCCGTGCCAAGCCGGGAAAGCTTGGGCTGGGCCTTGCCCGCCCCCAGATACCGGCTGACCAGATAGGATTGCGCCAGAGGGACGTAGAGCATCACGCCATCCTGATACTCCAGTTGCATGACCTCCTGCACGTCCCCGCCGGACTCGATGGTCTTGACTCCGCGGAAGACAGCGATGCCGTGGGCGACATGGACAACATAGGCCCCCTCCTCCAGTTCCACGCTGTCGCTGAACGCCGTGTTATGGCGGTACTCCAACTGCTTGCGACGGCGAATGCGCCCCTTCCGCCCAAAGAGTTCTTCGGAGGAGAGCAGGGCCAGCCGCGACTCAGGCAGGAGCAGCCCGCCGCCGATGGGCTGCCTCTCGATGACGACAGGGAGATTGCGGGTCGCTTCGTCCTCCTGCAGCAGTTGACGGAACCGATCCTGTTCCCCCGTCTCGGAGCAGCAGGCGACCACCTGGTAGCCAGTGCTGCACCAGCGCTGGATGGTGTCCCGCAGCTGCTGCCAGTGCCAGAGGGCAGCGCCCTGGCCGAGTTCCTCCAAAGTGGTGGAGAGTTCCTCGTTCAGGCTTTGGGCGGCCAGCCGCAGGGTGGGGACAGGCGACTCCTCCGACGCAGGGTCATCAGGCCGGACAATCAGTTCGACGGGCTTGGCAAAGGTGGCGGAGAGTTTGTGCCAATCCGTGATGGTCTCCTGGTCGGCGTAGGCCGCCAGCCGTTCCTCAATGCCAGCAGGGTCAACCAGGACAGCCTGGATGTTCTTGGGGAAGAAGTCCTTGACGATGGCGGTCTGGCGGGTTCCCTCCGCAAAGAGTGCCGTGCCTCGCGGAACGGCGTGAAGTTCATCCGCATCCAGGAAGGAACGCTGGGTGTCGGGCATGAAAAAGCGCAGGGAGTCAATCTCGTCGCCAAAGAACTCGATGCGGATGGGGGCCTCGTAGAGCGGGGAATAGACGTCAAAGATGCCGCCTCGCCTGGAGAACTCGCCTGGAGAGTGCACCTCGACCTCGTTGTCATAATCCATGTCCACCAGTTTGTCCGCCAAATCGGCGGGCTTGATGACATCCCCCTTTTTGAGGACAAAGGACTTGGATTTGAAGGATTTCGGGGCAATGGTTTTCGCCAGCAGGACTTGCGGGGTGGCGAGAAATATGGCTGGCTGTCCAGAGATGGCGGCCTCCAGCGCGGCACTGCGTCCCGCCTCGTTTTCAGGAATCCACATTCTGCGCGAGGTCGCCACCTCCGGCATGGCGATGACCTGGCGTGTGTCGCCCGTGAGTTGCAGCAGGGCGGAGAGGCGTGATGAGACCAAATCGAGGGTCGCCTCGTCCGGCACCACCGCCAAAAGCACGCCTTTGCGTGAGCCTGCCACGCAGGTCATGGCGGCAGAGGACAGCTGGCGGTCAAAGAGCAGCAGCCGAAAAGCCCCTTTGGGAAGGGGGGATGTCGCCCAGGCCTGAAAGGTGTCGCGCCAGTTGGAATTGATGATGGCTTTTCCCACGTGAATCGGTGAATTGTGCAGAATCAGCAAAGGGGCCTCATTCTCTCAGTCTTGTATTCCACAGCCTGCTCAAATACGAACCACTGCTGGACTGGCAAATGAGGCAGGGAATATTTGCAGTCCATTGCTTCACTCGGTTCCACGACGAGGCATTCAATTTCGTCTGCAGTTTTAATGGCTTTTCCGATAAACTCTCCAAGTTTGACGGGAACGGCATTGCCTATGATTTGCTCCAAGTCGGATTTATTGCCGACTAATTCCCATTCTTTGGGGAAAGTCTGAATGAGACTTCTTTCTTTTGTGGTCAGAGGACGTAAATCGGCCTGACCAATAGCAATGGCGTCGCCAGGATGCCCCGCATAACCTTTAGGGATGGGACGATTTACGCCTCGAATTGTGGGACTCGGCTCGTCAATGCTGAACACTCCCCGCCTGACATAACTTCTAGGATGCCTGTAATAGAACTCAATTCCCAGGGAATCACCAAAATAATCCCGAACTGTCATTGGCCGAACGGACTGCTTCTCCTTGTAAATCTCAATAAGAGATTTCGCGGGTTTCCGTAAAGTGCCAACCACCACTGCACGTTTTCGTTTCTGAGGGACACCGCAAAGAGATGCATCAAGTATTGCAATCGTCAAATGATACCCAGCATTGGAAAGAATATCCAGTGCCTCCCGATAGGTCTTTGTCTTCAGTGCACGGTCAACGTTTTCCATCACAAAGAGTTGCGGGTGGACTTGTTCAACAATTTTGGCAAAGACGGTAGTAAGACTGGCTCGCCCACCGGACTCATCACGTTTGCCGGCGGAGGAAAAATCCTGACAAGGAGGTCCTCCGACTATCACCGTTGGCTGCCACTGTTGAATTTGCAGGACCGCCTCGTCCACATTGGACAAATCCAACTGATAAGCAAAATGTCCTTTCTGATTCTGATTGTAGAATGCAATGGCCGGCAACCACCAATCATAGGCTGCAACGACCTCAAATCCGGCATCCTGCAATCCTTGCGACAATCCACCGCCGCCACAAAACAAATCAACCGTTCTGAATTTATTCATCAAAAATATCCCTCGAAAAGAAAAGAATGGAATCAAAACGCCGTTCAGGACTAAGATACCGTTGTCCACCACCAAGCACGATATGCTTGATTTCATCCTTGGAAACAATCGGGTTCACTAGTCGGGGACAATACATATATTGGTTGGTTTTTCTCCCGGAAACCGCAAACTCCTTGTCATTCAGAGTGTCGTACGTCATGCCATCATAAATGGGCTTCTGGTAAACTGCCTCACCACGGGATGCTTCATATAGAAAACGCACCAGACGAATGGCGGCGCGTTGCGGACGTGAGATTTTTCCTGGCTCATCCTCCTCCAGTGAATCCAGAATAAGACGGACAAGCGCAAAATCAGTCCAGACAAAAACATCCAAACATTGCTGTGCAAGAACTGGACTCTTGCCAATGGTTTTCCAGACGGGCTGGATGAGTAGCGGCTTTTGCGTATGGCAGTAACTACGAAGAAAGACTTTCAAGGTGGAAAAAAAGTCATTCTGACGGGATTTCATCTCCGTGATATTCTCCCAGTTGTCCACCGTACGGCAGACTGGACTGAACAATTCACGGATTTGAGACAGGGAAGCGTGGTTCGTCTCCGCCATGCTCAAAGCCATATACCGCATGGTGGGGGAACGAACAACAATTTCGGAGCCATATTTGTCCTCCGAAAAACAAGAGGTTCCATCATCAGGCAAGGTGGTCAATTTGATTTCCAGGGGACGGAGTTCTCGCCTCGTTTCACTCTCTGAAATGACCACATCGATTTTTTCCAGGGAGTCGGCCACCAACGGCTTGAAAGGCGAGAAATACGATTCAAATTGGAAATAGATATCCTGATTTGGCAATGTTGTTCCAAACACCTCCTCAAAGGAGCATTCCTCTATCGTGGTGGTCAGGTCTGGCTGCATCCTTATGGACATCGCCGTTCTTCCAGTATCACGCATATAGCAACAAAGAGCCATGGGAAAAGAAGAATTGAACTGGTTCTTTCCCCAATAGATAGGCTCACTGAAATTACGGTTTGAATGTTTCAAACCGTACAATGCCGCTGCCTGGTGATTCTCTACGCCTTCTACCATCTGTAATGCTTTTTAGGAATTGTGGGTGAAAAGAAAACTAGGCAAAGTATTGAACTACATGTTCTCCAGCGTATCGATGGTCAAGGTGGCCAGTCCGTCCTTAAGCAAGGTGCGAACTCGCGCGGAGAGGGCCAGTCGCGCCGATTTGAGCTCTGCGCTTTCCGCCGCCAGCACAGGACAGGCACGGTAGAAACTGCTGAAGTCCTTGGCCAAGTCCAGCAGATAGTTGGCGATGGCGGAGGAATCCAGTTCACGCGCAGCCTTCTGCACGGCCTCAGGGTAAAGTGCGCAGCGCAGGGCGAGCGCACGCTCTTCGTGTGCGGTCAGCAGACTCCATTCAGGGGCATTGACAGTAACTCCGGCCTCCTGCGCCTTGCGGAGCATCGAGGAGATACGGGCGTAGGCATAAAGGACGTAGGGCCCCGTGTCGCCCTCGAACTTGATGGAGGCATTGGGGTCAAACACCAAGGTGGTGCGCGGATTGACCTTGAGGAGCATGAACTTCAGTGCCGCCATGGCGATGACCCTGGCGCGCTCCGCCAGATTCTCTGGCGCCTGCCCGCCCGCCTTTTCCAGCGTGGCTTCCCGGGCGAGTTTTTCAAGTTCGTCCATCAAATCATCGGCATCGACGACCGTTCCTTCTCGGCTCTTCATCCGTCCATTGGGAAGATTGACCATGCCGTAGGCCTGGTGGACACAGCGGTCTGCCCAGTCATAGCCAAGGGCCTTGAGAATGGCGAAGAGCACCTGGAAATGGCGTTTCTGCTCATCTCCCACAACCCAGATGAGACGGTCAGGCTCGAAATCACGCTTTTTGAGCAGGGTGGTGCCAAGGTCCTGCGTGACATAGACGCTGGTGCCATCAGAACGGAGAACGACCTTTGTGCCCAGCGATTTATCGGCGAACTGTATGATGACCGCTCCGTCCTCACGTTTCTGGAACACTCCCTTGGCCAGTCCTTCCGCCACGATGTCCTTGCCCAGCAGGTAGGTCTGGCTCTCCAAATAGGTCTTGTCAAAGCGCACGCCCATGCGACGGTAGGTTACGGCAAAACCGTCAAACACCCACTGGTTCATCTTCTGCCAGAGTGCGCGGACTTCAGGGTTGCCCTGTTCCCAGGCGACCAGCATGTCCTGGCAGGCGCGGCCTATCTCGGTGTCCGGAAACAGCTCCTCGCCATCCTTGTCAGCCAATTCAGGATGCGCGGCCTTCAGTTCAGCGACCTGACGGCGGAACTCCTGGTCAAAGGCGACATAGAAGTCGCCGACCAGATGGTCTCCCTTTTTCCCCGTGCTTTCAGGCGTGGCGCCATTGCCGAAACGCTGGTATGCAAGCATGGATTTGCAGATGTGGATGCCGCGGTCATTCACCAGATTGACCCGCACCAGGTCATTGCCGGCCCGTTCCAGAATGCTCGCCGTGGACATGCCGATGGTGTTGTTGCGGACATGCCCCAGATGCTGCGGCTTATTGGTGTTGGGTGCGGAGAACTCAATCAGGATTTTGCCGCGTTCCGCCGGCGGAAGGGGGACTTGGGCCAGGAGGGCCGCCTCATCCGCAACCGTGTCGCGCATCAGCGCCGAAGGACGGAGAGTGACGTTGACAAACGCCTTGACCACTTCGACGGACACGATGTCCCCATGGGTGTCAAGCAGCCCCTTCACGTCCTCCGCAATGGCCATGGGATTGCGCTTCGTCGCCTTGGCCAGCGGAAAACAGGACACCGTCACATCTCCCTGGAAATTCGGCGGGCAGAGGTCAACGGGAATCTCCAGGTTCTCCAGCCCGTATTTCTGGCAAAGCCGCTCCTGCAAAAATTGGACAAAGGCGAATCTCATGTTTATCGCTGAAATGGGGTTAAATGTTCACCGCGCATATTCGGCGGTATCGGTTGCTTGGGTGTTGAGTGGCAATCACTCCATGCGGATGGAGGCGGAGGCGCCGTGCCCGTCCAGCCCCTCCTGTTCGGCGAACTGCTGAATATAAGGGAGTTCCTTCTTCAGCGCGGAACGCGTGTACGACACAATGGAGGAGCGGCGGTAGAACATATCCACGGTCAACCCGCTGAAATAGCTTGCCGCACCGCCTGTGGGGAGCACGTGCGACGGTCCCGCCACAAAGTCCCCCACGGGCTCTGGCGTCCACGCCCCCAGGAAAATGGCCCCGGCCGCCGTGATTTTGGGCACGAGACGGGTCGGCTGCCGGGTCATCAGCTCGAGATGCTCAGGCGCGAAGCGGCTGGCGACGGCGGCCGCCTCGTCCAGGCTCTTCGTCAGAATGAAGAATGTCCCGTTGTCCAGGACACGATTGATGGTGGAATTGCGTGTGCGCACGCGGCATTGCTCCTGAATCGCCTTTTTGACGTCGGCTATGAGTTTTTCGCTGGTGGTCACCAAAACGGACAGTTCGCGCCCTGAGCCATGCTCCGCCTGCGCCAGCAGGTCGGCGGCCACGAACTTCGGGTTGGCCGAATCGTCCGCCACCACCAGGACCTCCGAGGGTCCCGCCACCTGGTCAAGGGCGACCTCCCCGTAGAGTTGACGCTTGGCGGCCGTCACGTAGGCATTGCCTGGGCCGACGATTTTCTCGACCTTGCGGATGGTTTGCGTGCCGTACGCAACGGCAGCGACGCCATAGACCCCGCCCAGGCGATAGACCTCCGTCGCGCCCGCGATGTGGCACGCGGTGAGAATGGCGGGATTGACCGTCCCGTCCGCCCGAGCGGGGGTCAGGACGGCGATGTCCCTGACCCCTGCCGCCGCCGCCACGGTGAC
>JAFRLP010000519.1 GCA_017431185.1 Victivallales bacterium
CCAATGAACTGTTTCCGGACGCCTCCATCACCCTAAGAAACGGGCGTTGCAACACCGTCCTGTTCTACAAAAACGACCGTCAAGGACAGGAAATCATCAACAATTCGCTAAGTCTCCTGGATGGCGTGAAGATACCCCGACGCGAAGTGGAGAAACTCCAGGGGACAATCGAACGGCTCCATCAACTCTCGCTGGACCCCAATTGCGCACCCTCCACCGCCGAATTTCTACGCTATTTCCGTCTGCCCAATCCAGACGCATTGCCGGAGGCCTGGCGCATCACGGAACGCGGGCGGCGGCTCCTGGTGCTCTGGGGCTACTGGCGCGGCTCCCAGGATTCCCTGCTTCTCCCCAAGTCCGCCGTGGCGGATTCCCAGGACTGGAAAAACAACGACAAACGCTGTGACCTGGTGAACAAACTCAAACCCTATACCACTCCTCTCGCTCCCTTGCCGGTCAAAATCATCATCGCCGTTTTGCTGGTGCTCCTGCTCTTGTGGGGATGTCCCAAATGCTGCTCAGGCAAGCACAAGGAGAATCCCCAGCCACCGCAGGCCACAACCGAGAACGGGATGACGAAGGAGGCGCAGGGGAGTGCTGCCGCGAACCTCGACACCCCCCAATTCAAGCAGCAGCGTGACGACGCCATGTTGCCACAGTGTACTCCTGAACAACGGGCGCAGGCGCTTCAATCTCTGGAGGAACTCCAGAAAAACGGGCGGACACTCTCCGAGCCGCAGCGGAACGCCTACCAGAAACTGCTCCTGAAAAACATCCAGGACGACATGGAGAAACTGCGCCGCCAAATCCAGGAGGTCGCCAACGACCAGAGGGTTCCCGCTGCCATTCGTCAGTCCATCGTGCATGAGGACCAGCGGGACAATGCGGTGCGGCAAATCCGCCAGCGCGTGGCCCGGAACCAGGCCACGCCAGGCGAACAGCGTCTCTGCCAGACCCTGGAGAACCGGCAGAAGACCAGCGACAAAAATGCCGAGGAGTCCCGTCTGCGCAGCGAGGACATCGCCAACACCATCTCCGACTTGAACAAGTGGCGGGAAAAGGCCAACCAGGGGAAAGCGCAGACTGGGGAGAGCTGCCCCGAATGCCATTTCACCGCGGCGGCCTTCACCCCCAGGGTGCTGGGTTATTCGCTTACCCCCGACCTGTTCTGTGAAGTCAAACTGCAATTCATCCCGACCTGCGATCAGGTCCGCGATTTCCGCATTGATTACCTCAAGATAGGCTACTTGGCATTCCAGCGTAAATTCAACTGGGACGCCAGCCGCCGAATCATGTCCTTCCGGCTCAAGCAGTCGGAAATCAAGGATGGCAAGCTCAGGATGCTCGCCACCGCCAGCTACACACACGCGGGGCAGACGCTGCCAGCCGAATTCGCCCTCACCGTCGCCGTCTCCTCCACCAAAAAGACAACCATTACAGTGGATGACGTCAACGTCTTTGCAAGGTAACCCAAATGGCTCACTCCATATACATTCTTCTTGACGGAACCATGCCCAAGGCGTCCTCGCTCACGGAGTCCATCAAGAGCCGTCTGAATTGGCTGCGGGACGAATTGCGCAGAAGCGCAAACGAATACCGCCTGGCTGTATTCTCGTATGGAGCCATCAACTTCAATACCGTGCTGCCATTGTCCAATGTCAAGGAGGCAACCGCCCCCCTGCCCTTCCAGCCACAAGTTGGTTTCCGTTCCCTTGGTTCGGCGCTTGGCAAGGTTGCGCACATTGTCGCAAAGGACCGCAGGAACTACCCTGATGACACGCGCCTTCTCTATGTGGTGTCCCATGGCGTTCCTCTGCCGAAACTGAAAAAACCGGAACTGGACGAGAAACTGCTTCCCTGCGGTTTCAGCAAAAAGACCGTTGTCCTGCTCGGGGACATCCCCGACAGCGCACCAGGGGAATATCTGCCGTTGACCCCCAACATTTACCAGAACCAGCCTGACGAACTATTCAATAACGTGCTCTCCGATGTGGGAGCGGCCATCCGCCGTCCTGCCCCGCCGATACTGGGCAGCACCATCGGACGAAAGTCCGCAGTGACCTCGAAAGGCAAGGCAAAGGCCGACAGCGCAGAGTGTCCTGCATCACCATCCATTCCCCCGCCCCTCATCCCCACCATAAAGCCCAAGAGGGTCAAGACACCGCCGCCCTTGCCGTCGGCTGTCACCGCCGACGCGCAGCGCAGGGCCTCTGACTTGAGGACAGCCCCTCCCGCCGTTTCCACTGCGGAGACAAGGCTATTGAGAACACAGCACCTGGCGCTGATGGAAAAGGTGCGGGATTTGGAGTCGCGACTGTCTGCACAGGCATCGACAACGGTGTCGCTGAATGGTTTGACCGCCAGAAACAATGAACTGGAAAGGCAATTGAGCAACGCCCAGGCGAAACTCGCCGAACTGGAAAAATCACGGAGCGCCAGCGAACAGAACAGTCAAACATTGCAGAAGACGGAGGCCAGACTGGCCGAACAGGAGAAAACCCTCTCCGCCACCAAGAGGAAACTTTCAGCGGCCCTCTCGGAAAACGAGAAGCTCAAACAGCAGATTCAGGAGCAGACCGTTCAGCAAAAGGAACAGGTCTCTCTCCTCTCCAGCCAGGCAGACGAACAACGCAACGGGTTGACCGCCAGAAACAATGAACTGGAAAGGCAATTGAGCAGCGCCCAGGCGAAACTCGCCGAACTGGAAAAGTCACTGAGCGCCAGCGAACAGAACAGTCAAGCATTGCAGAGGACGGAGGCCAGTCTGGCCGAACAGGAGAAAGCCCTCTCCGCCACCAGGCAGAAACTGTCAGCGGTCCTCTCGGAAAACGAGAAACTCAAACAGCAGATTCAGGAGCAGACGGCTCGGCAAAAGGAGCGGGTATCTCTCCTCTCCAGCCAGGCAGACGAACAACGCGCGGCGCAGGAACAGAAGATTGCCGAACTGCAAACCGCCAAACAGACCCTTGAACAGAAAGTGCTGGGACAGGCCACACTCCAGACGGAACTGGAGATGACCAGGCAGATGTGGGCGCAAACCCAGGAATTCAATAAAAGCCTGCAGGGCCAGGTGGAGGGACTTAAGCGTATTGTTGACAGGCAAAAACAGGAACTCGCCAAATGCGAGACAAGCCACGCGCAAGCCATCTCCGGCAATCAGCTGGAACTTGACAGGCTCCAGCAGGAAAACAGTGTCCTGCGGCAAAAATACGCCGACCTCGAAAAAGAGTGCCGCCCCTATCTGCAACTCCTGACCCAGCGGAGAGACGCCGATGCCAGAAGACAAAGAAGAAAAGAGGAGGAAGAGAGGCAAAAGGCCAATAAGAGGAAAGAAGAACTCAATGATGTGTTTGGGTCGGACGACTTCCCCAGCGACCCAGGCTAAGGAGTCGAAAAAAATAAGCGATTCAGTTCCCCCTCACCTGTTTTGCCGTGCGCATCCTCTGATTCGCCAAAGGAGAATGACGTGCCAGGCGCGAGCCCCCAGTCTGCCCGCGAGGCCTTCAGGCCTCGCGGATTGAAGCAGCCTGCGGTTCTGAACAGCCACAAACAAAGAAAAATTAAAGTTTTTTTGAGGTACTCGCTTGCAAAATGGGCAAAGTGTGGCATATTAATGTTGTTGTTTGAAAAGAGAGCACCAAAGGAGAGGTGGCTGAGTGGTCGAAGGCGACGGTTCGCTAAACCGCTGAAGGGATAATCCCCTTCCGAGGGTTCGAATCCCTCCCTCTCCGCCATTCGACAAAACTCCATCGTTTTCATTGCGGGTGGGAGGTAAGGTATTTCGTGAGCCCCATAAGCTCATTTAACCAGGTTCGATTCCTGGACCCGCTACCATATTGCAAAAGCCGCGCAGATTTCATTGTCTGCGCGGCTTTTTTTGTCCGCAGCTCCCTGAACTCGACATGCCAGGCGAAAGTTCCCCAATTTGCCCGCATGGCCCAGGCATTGCGGATTGAGCAGCCCGGGGCGGCCCTGAATGCAGTTGCGTCCACCCCCTACAGTCGGCCATCGACCTGTTCGCGCGGCAAAAAGCCCTTGATGTCGAAGACCACGGCGTCATCGGATTTCCACTCACTCAAATCCAAATCAGCAAACTGACGATGAGCCACCGCCAGGACAATAGCGTCATAGCGATGTCCTGCCAGCCTTGCCAGGGAATCCACCGAACGGAGACCGTATTCGCGCTGCACCTCGTCAGGGCTTGCCCAAGGGTCATGGACATCGACGTCGCAGCCGAATTCCTGAAGTCCCCGCACCACATCCACCGCATGTGAATTACGGATATCGGGGCAATTCTCCTTGAAGGTAAGCCCCAATTGCAGCACCTGGGCGTGCAACACCCGCCCCCCGCGGCGAATCATCAGCTTGACGATTTCCGAGGCAACGTACTTGCCCATGCCGTCGTTGATGCGGCGTCCCGCCAAAATGACCTCCGGCAAATAGCCCAGCGCCTGGGCCTTGTGAGTCAGGTAGTAGGGGTCCACGCCAATGCAGTGCCCGCCCACCAGACCAGGCTTGAAGCGCAGGAAATTCCATTTGGTGCCCGCGGCCTCCAGCACCTCATTCGTGTCAATGCCAATCAGACGGAAAATCTTGGCCAGTTCATTGACAAACGCGATGTTCAAATCACGCTGGGAGTTCTCGATGACCTTCGCGGCCTCCGCCACCTTGAGGCTGCTGGCCCGATGCGTCCCGTTCTGCAAGATGGCCTTGTAAAGCGCGTCCACAAGTTCAGCCGTCTCCGGCGTGGAGCCAGAGGTAATCTTGCGAATCTTCAGCAGGGTATGCTCCTTGTCGCCGGGGTTGATGCGCTCAGGGCTATAACCGCAGAAAAAACCCTGGTTGAATGTCAGGCCAGAGGCCCGTTCCAGCACAGGCACGCACTCCTCCTCCGTGCATCCAGGATAGACGGTGCTCTCATAGATGACCACGGAACCTGGGCGCATGACCGCGCCCACCGTCTCGCTGGCGCACAGCAAAGGGGTCAAATCAGGGCGATTGTACTTGTCCACGGGAGTCGGCACCGTGACGATGAACACATCGCACTCCCGCAAATCCTCCGGATTCCCCGTATAGCGCAGTCGGCTGGCGGTTGCCAGCTCCTCGCCGGCGACCTCAAGCGTCCGGTCAACGCCAGCCTTCAGAGCCTCCAGCCGGGCCGCCTTGACGTCAAAGCCGATGGTGTCGAACTGCTTTCCGAACTCCACCGCCAAGGGCAAACCCACATATCCCAGACCGATGATGGCCAGCCTCAATTCCCGTTTCCGCAGCGGCGTGAGCTTGTCCAGAGGGGAGCATTCCATATTCAAAGGGTGTCCAAGAGATGACGGATGCTTTTTTCACGCGCCTCAATGCTCAGGCAAAGTTGCATCTGCACCCGCGCGCGATGCAGGTTCTGCCCTTCATGCTTGACCTTGAAATAGACGTCTCCCGCCAGATAATCGGCGTAGAACCGCAGGCACAGCTCATAGGTGATGAGCCGCACCGCATCGTAGAGGTAATGCTTTTCCGCCTCCGTCATGTAATTGCAGGAGTGCGCCTTGTACCCCTTGAGCAGAGCCTCGCACAAGTCCAAATCGAACAGCACACGATTCAAGTCCAGGCACTCCTCGCCAGCCGGATTGCAGCAGGAACGCAGACAGTCGCCAATGTCATAATGGACAAGGCCAGGCTTCACCGTGTCCAAATCTATGATGGCTGTGCCTTTGGCGGTCGCGTCGTCAATCATGATGTTGGAGACCTTGGGGTCTCCGTGGATGACCCGGTCCGTCAACTCCCCTCTGGCCTTCGCATCCTCCAGAATGGAGGCCCACTCGCGGCGTTCCGTCAGAAAGCGGAAGACGTTTCGGGCAAACTGGGAACTGTTGCGGCGCGCCTTGCCCTCTGGGGTGGACACGCTTTCGTCCAGCCTGGCAAAATACGCGGGCGTGATATGGAAGCCAGGCAGCGTATCCTGAAGCCCCTCGGTGGGCATGTCGCTCATCAGGTGATGAAAATTCCCCAGCACGGCCCCCACCTCGCGGGCGTGCTCCGTGTTCTGTATGGTGTCGTAGGAGTGCGCGGAGGCAATCCTTGTGATGGCGCGCCAGTAATCACCGCTTCCGTCAATGGCAAAGTCGCGGCCATCCTTGGCTGGGATGACCCTGGGCAGCTGCCATATACGGTCTGCATTGTCGTGTTCCGCAATCAACTTCTGATGGGCATGCTGCGTCACCAGATGCATATTGTGCATGATATGCTCTGGATTATGGAACACCTTTCGGTTGATGCGCTGGACAACGATGTTCTCCTCGGAAAAAACCGTGCGGAAAATGACATTATAGGTGTCATTGACGTTGCCGTATCCCATCGGAGTTGCACTGACCAGCCAGCCGTCAACGTCAAACTGCTGGGCCATGATTGCCGCTTTCATATCTTCAATCCTTTTGTATTCTGCCAGAAGCCGTAAAAAGATAACTGAAAATGCAGACTTTATCTTTTATGCCTCCTTACGTGTGGATATCCCGAGCAGACGCGCGGGGGTTGTCCAGGAGACGAGTCTCCAGACATCCCCGCCCAACGACCCGACAATGGCCTGCCGCGCGTCCCGAAGCCCCGCTGACCGATACTTGACGTCATGCGCATCAGAGCCGACCAGCGCCTGCGCGGGATTCCTGGCGATGAGTTTGAGAATGGCGCGCTTCAGACGCCATCCCCATAGTCCGCCCCGCAAATCAATGGAATTGAACTGGAGGTACAGTCCCTTGTCCATCAACTCCGCCAACAGCGAGACATGCTGATGGAAGCCCTGATAGCGCTCCGGATGCGCCAGCACCAAAGGAACCCCCTTGAGCTGGGCGGCAAACAACAGATTGGAGGCCAGCCCAATATTCAGGCTGAACGGCAACTCCACCAGGATGGGACGCTCGGAATGGCCAGGCTCCCCGACACGGCACTCGGGGTACTGCAAGGCCGTCTCGGCAGAATGGGAATCCGCGAAATACTCCAGGCCAGGCAGAATCGTCAGGGGAATCCGCTCCTCGGCCAAACGCCGGCGCAGAACGGCCAATCCCCGCTCACGCGCCTGGAGCTGCTCTTTTATGTTGGCGGATGAGCCATGGGGAGTCGCCACCACATGGGACACGCCGTCAGCCACGCTCTGCCGCGCCAACTCCAGCGAGGTCTCCATATCCTGCGACCCGTCGTCAATCCCAGGAATGATATGGCAGTGAAAATCTATCATGGAAGAGACCTCTACCACAAGGGAGAAAGCCGAACATCCTCAGTCGGAGGACTGCTGTTTCTCCTTGCCGTGCCCACCATAGCCGTAGCCGTAGCCGTAGCCATAGCCGTATTTGCCGTAGCCATAGCCGTATTTGCCGTAGCGATAGCCGTACTTGCCATAATGGTTGGCGGGCACATCGGCGTTGTTGGCTATGAGACCGACGGGCTGAATGCTGACCTGACGGAACCGTTCCACCAATTCGCCCAGAATGGGCTTGCGCAGTTTGAACAGACGAGACACCACCAGCAGGGCGACATCGTGGGAGGCGATGACCAGCGTGTCGGAAACAGCCAAACAAGGCGGGGTGTCCAGCAGGGTCAAATCGTACTTCTGACGCACCTCCTCCAGCAGCTTTCCGAAGCGCTCGCCGCCCAGCAGTTCACTGGGGTTGGGCGGAATGGGGCCGCAGAAGGCCACATCCAAATTGAAATCGTCCAAATGGATGATCACATCCTCCAGTTTGCAGTCGCCAATCAGCACGTTGGAAAGGCCGCGCTTCATCGAGTCCGCAGGGATATACTGCTCCAGCAGCTTGTTCAGACGGGGCTTGCGCATGTCAAAGTCCAGCAGAAGCACGCGTTTGTTGTCACGCGCAAAACTGCGCGCCAGGTTGCAGATGATGAAGGTCTTGCCTTCTCCTGGAATCGCCGACGTGATTGCCAGAATCTTGCGGTCACGGGTGACCATCGAAAGATTCAGGCTGGTGCGGATGTCACGGAACGACTCATCCACGTGGTCATCGCCAGTGCTTTTGAGAAGTGACTTTTCGTCCTCGTCAAAATGGGGCACCGACCCATACACCG
>JAFRLP010000520.1 GCA_017431185.1 Victivallales bacterium
CGCTCCTGCGCACGGGGACGGGGGACGTCCTGCTTTCCTGGGAGGACACCTGGTTCGACGTGCGCCACCGCCTGGTGCGCAGGGAGGACTCGCGGGGGCGCGTCCGCACCGCCTCCTGGGGCTGCTGCGGGAAGGAGTCGGAGACGCTGGAGGACGGGGCGGAGCTCGCCTACGCCCGCGACCTGCGCTCCCGCCTGGTCTCCCGTGCGCGGACGGCCTTCGGCGGGCGCCCCGCGCACGTGACCTCATACTCCCACGACGCGGAGGGGCGGCTGCTCGCCACCGCCGTCTCCTCCGGCGGGCTTTCCCTCGCCGAGTCCTGGACCTACGACCTGGCGGGGCGTGTCGCCTGGCGGCGGAACGCCCTGGGAAAGTGCGCCCGCCACGCATACGACGGCGCGGGCCGCGTCGTCCGCGTCTGGGGCGACACGGAGTACCCCGCCGAGTACGCCTACGACGTGTTCGGCGACCTGGTGACGCTCACGACTTTCAGAGCCGAGGCGGGCGGGGACGGATGGGCGGGGGAGGACTGGCCGAACCCCGCCCCCGCGGGCGACGTGACCTCCTGGCTCCGCGATCCCGCCACGGGGCTGGTCTCCGCCAAGCGCCACGCCGACGGGCACGGCCCGTCCTACACCTACGACGCGCAGGGCCGCGTCGCCACCCGGACCAGACCGAAGGCCACCGAACAGAAGCCCTCCATTCTCACCTCCTATACCTACGACGGCCTCGGGCGCCTCGTCCGTGTCTCCTACTCCACAGACGACAAGTTGAATTTCCTCGCCTACAACGACGAGTATCACATCTCCTATACCAGATTCGGGGCGTGGGCCGATTATGGCGGGGTGGAGTTCACGTATGACGAGCATCTGCGCGTGTCTGGCGAGACGTCCCACTACGGCCATCTCCAAAGGACTTTGACGAGAACCTGGATGTCGGAAGGGCTGAAGGGACAGCCTCTTGCCTTGAGCGTGGACGGCGAACTGGTCTATCGTCTGGGCAGAGACCCGTATGGCCGAATTGACAGAATCACCACTTCAATGGGGGATTTCCTCTATGAGAGGCTGCCTGGCAGCGACCTGGTGGCCCGCATGACACGCCCCAACGGCATCGTGACCGAGTGGTCATACGAGCCGCACCGCGACCTGGTCACGCAGGTCAGAAACGGCGAGATTTCCGTGTACGGGTATGCCTACGACGAAATTGGGCGACGCACCAGCATGACGCGGAGCGGCGAGGCGCATCCCGTGCCCGACGCCGTCTCCTATTCCTACGACGACCGTTCGCAACTGCTTTCCGCCGTCTCCAACCAGGAGACATCCTATTTCTACCAGTACGGATATGACTGCATCGGCAATCGGGTGAACGCCAGGGAGGAGATCGACGCCTGGGCGTTCGAGACCAATGGGAGAAACCAGTATGTCCGCATCGCCGAGAACGGCGTCTGGCGCGACTGTACCTACAATGCCGACGGCACTCTGAGGAGTCTGCCGACAGCAGGCGGACAGTGGCTGACGATTCTTGACTATGACCAGGAGAACCGCCCTGTCGAGCTATGGCAGTTCCATGGAAAAATCCTGCATACGGATTTCGACCGTCTCGGCAGAGCGGTCATGCAGCGGCTGTCCGATACGGCGACTGGCGACCAAGGAGTCTGGAAGGCGCATCTCCATGATGGCTGGAGGCATCTGGAGGAGTGGCGCTGGCAGTGGAATGCTCCGCCCGCCATGCAGTCAAGGCTGCTTTGGCAGCCTCTGGAGATTGGTCAGGAAGCCGTGCTTGCCAAGACGGAGAATGGACAGACGCTGTACTTCCTTCACGACGCCGACAAAAACATTGTCCAGGTGACTGACTCCGAGGGAAGGCTTGTCTCCTCCCATTCCTATTCGCCGTTCGGCAAGCAGCGCGGCGGGTTTCTCTCCCCAGGGTTCAGTTCCGAGCGGTCGGAGCCGACTTGGGGGCTCTCCCTCTACCATTATCGTCAACTCTATCCCGTGTACGGACGCTGGCTCTCCGAAGACCCTCTGGGCGAGTCTGTCTCCCTCAACCTGTATTCCTTCCTCGAAAACAATCCTGTCGGACGAACTGACTATCTGGGATTGGCATCGTGGCTTGATGTCATCCCCATCATAGGCACAGTTCGAGGTTTCTACTACGCAAATAGTGCTCCGGGAACTTCTGCAAGCGACTATTCATCCATCAAGGTCAGCGCTGATGAATGCTGCAAAGCAAAGCAAGACCAAGGTGGAGTTGAAGATGTTGAGGCTCTTTGCGAAAGAAAAATCGATGCCCTGAGAGCACGTTTTTTCACATCGAACAACCAGGGATTGTTTGCAAAAACCGGCATTGATCTGGCAACCGCTTTTGCAGGTTTGAAAACCGGACATATTGGGATATTGGCGTCTGGTCTATTAACCTTGGACTCTTTGGCTGGGTTGCATGCAGTCTTTCGCAATGACGAGGCACTCGACAATGCGGCAAACGATGCAAAGCACTCAAATTGCAAATGCCCATGACAGTCATGAAAATCAGACTTCCACGGAATATTCAACATATTTTTTTCTGGGCAGCAAGCCTGGCTGAATGGGGTGCTTGTGTCATTTTGGGGCTGAATCTTCTGTATCTATATGGCAGTTTGCCCATGGACGAAGAATGGATGCGCGAAAAGGCACGAAAAGATTTCCAGTGTGGCAACATAAGATTTCTGCGCCCCACACCAGGGAACACAGAGCAGGTGTGTAGTATTATGGAAAGCAAGTTGAAAGAACGCTTCAACAATAGGGATATTCCTATTTGCTATTATTACTACTATGAAACGGGGCTTTTGCGATTTCTGGTCATTTCGCCACGGACTCTGGCTTCAGAAAGTGCCAAGTGCTATAATTTAGAAATGAAGACACTGCTCACAATAAAGTCTAAATTGTAAAAAGGCAAATGATTTTGCATATAAAAGGTAGGAAAATATGAATAGAATGTGCAATTTAAAGAAATGGATATTACGGAAGGCAATCTTGAAAAATATCTGTGAATTTCTTTTTTTCTTTGCAGGAGGAATGCTTGCGGCTCTGTTTTATATAAATTTGCTTTTTCTGAAATCATCGCTGCCTGGGCATGCCCACCAGGCAAAAAAAGAAGCCATGGCAGACTTTAATAATTCAAGAATAAATTACATGATTCCGCTAAACAATAAAATTAATGTGCAGGAAGAAAACACAATCATTATCAATGACATCAAATTTCATGTCAAATATCATTATTATAGGATGAGCTTTCTAGAAAGAATGTATATTCTCTCCCCAAAAGACTTGGCATCCAAATATGCAAAAGCCTACAATGATAAAATGTTGTCTTTGCTCTCAAAGAAAATCACAGAGGAAAAAGACCTATGAAATATTTACTCTGTAGGAAGAAAGCAATGTTTTTTGTTCTGTCACTGGTGATTCTACTTTGTGCAACCAGTTGTGCGCCCAGGGAACCATAAAAACATGACTGACATGTTGTTGCCCGCTTGCAAATCGCGCATTATATGCGATATTATGAGAGACGGTTCTTGTTATGGTCCTTTTTCTCATGTTCTCCCTGCTGTCTTTATCCGGCGGCACGATAATGGGTCTCTCCTGGAACTTCTGGCTGCTTTATGAAAAGCGTAATGATGCATGGAATCTGCGCATTGGCTGTTGTCATGTTGGCGACTGGGGCGGTGTCTGCGGCTACAGGACTGCATCCGACGAGTGTGTCGCAGACCAGGGTCACTTTGGCCTGGACGGCTGAAGATGGAGAGAGTGTGCAGGTCTGGCGGGACGGGACACTGGTTGGCCAGTCATCGGAGGGCACCTTCTCCGACTGCGGGCTGACTGCCGCGACGGACTATGTGTATCGCGTGGCATCGGACGGCGAAGCAGGGGAGACGGTCACTGTCCGCACAATGCAGAGCATGCCACGCGCCGATTTCCAGTCTGCCGCCATGGTGGCGGAGACCATGCATGGACAGTCCTGGTGGGGCTGGACTGCCACGACATTGCTGACGGTGGCACGGACTGCGTTGGAGAGCCTGTGCGGCTCCCCGTCCCTCTTTACCTCAGAGGAAAGCGAAATCCTGGAGGATTTCATTGAACGTGAACTGGAGGAGGTGGCTTCGGAAGGGCAGATGTCTGCGGAGGAACGCCAGGCGGCGGCTGAAGAGTTGCGCGAGACCCTGGACAGCCTGGGCACGGGACTGACTTTCGAGGACATGTATTTCCATGTCTCCCTGGCGGAACTGGCGGGGCGTTTCCGTGCCATCGGCGGCAATGGGGCCGCAGCCATGCTGCTGGACAGCGCCTTGGAGTTCGCCACCTGCAGCGAGAGCCTGACTGCGTGGACGCTGAACGATTTGCTGAAGACGCTTCAGGCCGACGTCCAGGGCGAGACCCGGGAGGCCTTTGCAGAGCGTCTTGGCATTGCCTTCCGGCAACGGGGACGCTTTGCAATGCGTTTCCCTGATTCGGATTCCGACCTGGCAAGCCAGATTCTCCGGCTGTCCCTGCTGGATGCAAGGCACTCATTCCCGTATATCCTGCGCCATGACGGGCAATACGCAGCCCTCCAGGAGGAGGCAGAGCGGCTGCTTGACTCATGGGTTGCAAAACAGGGGGCCTCACCGGCGTTGGAGCAGCAGATTCGGGATTGGCGGCTTGTCTGGACGACTGTGAGCCTGGGGAACGGCATTGGAGGCAGCCACCAAGGGACACTGCACATCCGCGACGTCACGGTGGAGAAGGAACCGCCGGGCGCCATTTTCGGCGACTCCTTCGAGGATGCATGGTCGGTGGCGCTGGAGGGCGAGGCGGTCGCCGTGCCATGCCTGGCCGGCCACATCTATGAGTTGACGGTGGATGTATCGGTGGGACTGGGGCAGGCGCCTCTCCGTTTCGCCATTCCCGATTATCGCCCGATTGAAGGATTGGCCAGGACAGTGACCAGCCTGGGGGTGGATGAATCCCAGCTGACGCCAGGACGCAGGCTGAATCTAGTTGTCCCCGCCATTGACTATCCGTATAATCTTCGGTGCGCCGAAGGCGTGGACTTTGCCAGAATCAACTGGGAATGGCTTCCGCCCGCCGGATTCGAATTGGACAAATTCATCATCTATTTGGATGGACTGGCAATAGGGGAGACAGACGCTCCCGCGGCTTTTGTGACCCTTGCGGATGCGGAGGAGCATACGGTGGCAATCGCCGCACGTGACCAGAACGGGTGTGTGCATACCCGAAGCCGACCTCTGCCGGTCAGGAGACTGGAGCACCTCCAGGCGGACTGGCTGACCTGGCGCCGCATTTATTTCGGGGAAGCGGACGGCATTGACGCCCTTGCCGACGCGGATGGCGACGGAAGCTGCAACTACGACGAGTTCACCGCCGGCACGGACCCGCTGCTGTGCCCCGGGCCGGCGCCCGTGCTGCGCCAGCGCGGCTACACCGCCCTGTCGATGTTCTGGGACGAGCCGCCAGGGCTGGAAGGCTCCATCTACGAAATCAGAAGGGATGGGGTGCTGCTCGGAAATGCCTCCTCCCCCGAATTCCAGGATGGCGGTCTTCTCCCTGGCACCACGCCATGCTACCAGGTACGTGTACCTGGCGCGACCGACTGGAGCGTCGCGGTGACGATGGCGACACTGCCCGAGGACAAGTGGGAAGGACATGACAAAGTGCGCCAACTGGTGGACTCCTTCCTGGGGCGCGGTCCGGGGGAGTTCACGGGACGTGCCCTTCTGGCCGCCGTGCAGACAGCCATTGGAACGCTGTGCGGGACGGCGGTGGGGCTTTCCCCCGATGATGCGGAGTTGGTCTCGGAATTGGTGGAGGGGGAACTGGCCGACCTTCGGCTGGCTACGCCATACACAGGTGCAACGGTATCCGCCACGGAGCACCAGGACGAGGGCGTCGCCTTGGAGGAGACGCTGGAGAGCGAATGGGGCGGCGCCACTTTGGAGAGCGTCTATGTCGGCGGGATGCTGTCGCGCCTGGCGTCCCGTTATTGGAAAGCATACCTTGAGAACCCGTCGGATGTCGGGAAAAGGGAGAACTCGCTTCAACTGGACGACGCGTCGCTTCTGTTTCTTCCCGGAAGCCGCCAGTTTGTTCTGGGTGTCCTGCATGACATGGCCGGAAAAACGATGCATGGCGTGTCGGGAGAGGCGCTGCCGGATGCATGCTCCGCCAGCGCCAGGCTGATCAGCCGCTACAACGCCTTTTTCCCCGGCGAGGCGGGAAGACCGAATGCGCAAATCAGTTTCCCCGCGTATTATCTGGCTCTCAGGAATTACTGGAATCATTTCCCCGAGCTGCTAACCTACGACAACTACCACCAGGACTTCTTCAATGCCGCAGTGCAGCTGGCCGGGATGATTGACTGGGACCTCTGGCATCCCGGCGCCCGTGGCCCGGAAAGGTTTGCGGCCTGGCGCCTGGACACCCTCCTCATCGAGGTGACGGCGGGAAGCGGACGGTTGGAGATACACAATTGCTCCACGTCCGGTTCTCCGCCAGGCTGGCGCCCGGAAAATGACGTCCGTGTCCTTGAACTGGAGTCGGGGGTGAATTCCATACCTGTTTACGCTGGACACCCCTATCGCCTGGTGTTCCTGTCGCAGTCCAATGATGGCGGTTCCATGCCACTGCGCCAGGAGCTGGACTGGCTCCCGGGAAAACAAGGCGTCTTCTCCTTTGACGCCTGGCAGGGACTGTCCTTGGAGAACGCCTCTGCGGAAAGCACGTTGATAAAGGTCAACCTGTCATCGCCGGAAACGCCATACAATCTCGCTGCCAGCGAGGGAGGGGAGTTCACCCTTTCCTGGGAGTGGTGCGGCGACTCTCCGCTGCGTTTCGAGGTGTACAGGGGGGAGGCCCTTGAAAGCGCCGTGGACGGGACGGC
>JAFRLP010000521.1 GCA_017431185.1 Victivallales bacterium
CAATTCCTGGTGGAGTCCTACCGCCTACTGGGGAAGGCGGCGGACACGGTGGCGTCCGAGCCGCAGAAACTGCGCCGCGTACACGATGAGATGCTTCCGCTGCTCTGGCTGGTCTTGCAGCGGCACTGGCTTTACGAAAAGGCCTTTGAAGAGGCGGGAGTCCCCCTGAAACGTCTCCACGAGGAATGCCGTGCGTATAGCCTGGCGCATCTGGAACGCTTTCATGGCTCGAAACTGGATGTCGCCACGCCATACGCCAAGACCCGCAAGGACTGCCTGGCGGAGTTGGACGCGCTTGGCGGATGCTCCCTGGAGCCTCCCGCAAAGTTCAGCCGCGTGCCGGAAGAGCAGCTTCGCGTGATGCCGCCCACGCTGTTCATCCAGAAGCCGGACTTCTACGGAACAATCGTCAAGGATGAGGAGGCAACGACGGGAGAGGCGCTTTGCAGCCAATATCCAGACCCTGGCTATCATGGCGAGGGGACGATTCGGAAAGACCCCAAAGGACGCTGGGCATTCCATGCGACGGAATTCGGCTATGGAGACCGCCCGACAGTTATTCTGAAGAACCTTCCCAAGGACGAGAAATACCATTGGTACAAACTGCCAAATGTGACGCTCACTGCCGAAGGGGCGTTCTGGGGACACTTCTGGTACATCCACATGCCGTTCGCCTCCGCCTACCGTGTGGATGACGGCGTCTCCGACGCCAATCGATGGGATGTCTGGTTCCGCGCGAAGTTCACCGGCCCGGCATACGCGCCAAACTCGCAGCAAAAGAACGCCGTCTGGTGCGACCTAGTGGTGCTGGTCAAGCCGGAGGCGGAGCAGTTCGTCGGAGAATAATCTCGGCTGTGATTTTCGTGATTTCAGGAAAACCACCTTGAAACCACCTGTCAATGATGTATTGTAATACAGAGATTGGAATTGACAGAGCCATGGAAATATCATGAGTAACAGGAGTTCATCGCCGTCACTGGGCGTCCAGGCGGAACTGGTCCGCAACCATCTTTTGGATTACATGCGGAAGCACACCCTGCGACCAGGAGACCGTCTGCCGACCCAGAAGGAACTGCGGACGGAACTGGGAGTCGGCAACAAGACCATCCAGCGCGCCATTGACTCCCTGGTGACGGAGGGAATTGCCGAGGGGCGCGGGAAGACGGGCTTCTTTCTGAAAGACGTGCTCCAGGGCGAGACGACACGCCGCCGCCGTGTCGGCCTCGTGTACACGCGCCTTCCCAAAAGCCCTTTTTACACCGCACTCCTTTTTTGCCTGGAGATGGCGTTCCATGACCGGAATTGCGAGCTTCGGAACTTCATGCGCAAGCCAATGCCGTTGACTCTGCGCAATGCCTTCAGTTATTTTCCTGGCCTGCGCGAGGCGATTGAGCGGCATGAGACGGACCTTCTCTTCTCGATGTCCCGGTTTCCCCAGGATATGCTGGAATTGTGCGCAAAGCACCATCTGCCTGTATGCCACTTCGGCAGTCAACCTGGCTATCCGAACAGGATTGCCATCGTGCCTCTTTTCGAGCAGGCAATGACTGTTTTCGCGGAGCGTGGCCTGAAGCGCCCCGCAATCATCTGCAGCACTTCAAATCAACATCAACAGAGTCTTCCGTTGCTGGAGAAGGCGCTGCGGCCCTTTCATGGAGAGCGCTGGCAGGATTACAGCTGGTGCTGCGGCACCGACGATTTTTCCATGGAATATGGTCCGACCCTTTGGGCCAGGTGGCAGCACGTGGCGGATCGCCATCTGGGGCTTCCTGCCGAGCGTCGCCCCGATGCGCTATTCATCCCCGATGACTTCATCGCCTGCTATTTCATGATGGCATTGCAGGTGCGCGGAATCACGCCGCCGCCCATCATTTGCATTCGCAGTCAGCAGATTCCGATTGGGTTTCCCGGCTGCCTGGCAGGGTGGTTTGAAATCGACATCGAGCAACTTGCTGACATGGCGGTGGAACTCGCCTTGGCGCAAATGGAGCCGTCCGCGCAGCCCCGCACGGAACCGGTATTCTATACGCCCCCCTTCATAGACACCCGAGTCTTCCACGATTGACAGTCACCTTTCAGCAGTCTTGTGGGTACTGAATGGTTACGGCAAAAGGCCCTATTTGATGACGTCGCCCGCGGCGTTCACGCCCGAGAAGAGCCACTTGCCGTTCTCCAGTTTGGTCAGGCCATACTGGGAGGCCAGACTCTCGCTGCCTGGGAAGGTGATTTCCGCAACTCCCTCGCCCTTGCCGGCGTTGGCGATGAGCAGAGCCAGCCGACCGTCATTGGCACGGAATGCCTGCGCCCTGACCTCTCCCTTGTGCGCCTTCAGTTCGAAGGTCGGATGCTCCTGGTCGGAAAGCAGATATGGCTCCAAATCACGCAGCATCTGCGCAATCCGGCACACCATCCTCCAGCGCTCCAGGTACCCATCGTGGTCAACGCCCTCGCGCAGCCACTGGCGGGAGTAGAACTTGTACCACTTGACGCCCGAGAGCGCGCACAGAATCACGCTGGCGCGAATCTGCTCCTCCTTCGGGAAATAGTACGGGCAGGTCTTCTGGTAGTTGTTCCAGTTGAAAATCTGCGGTACGCACCCGCAGGCGATGTGCCCGTCAAAACTGAAGGTCTTGTGCATGGCGTCCATCGCCTTGGCGACAATCTCCAGCGTGGAGTTCTCGTCGTAGATGGGGTAGTTGTCCATGCAGAAGAGGTCGGCGCCGCCGATGCACTCGCCGTACTGCTCGACCTTGTACTGGAACTGGAGGGTGGGATGCCAGGGGTCGCGTTTCGCGATGTGGGCGCGGATGGCCTTTTCGGTGGCGGAGACGTCCGTCTCGTCGTTCCTCGTCCAGAAGAGCAAAGCGGGATGTCCCGAATAGGTGTCAATCAGGAAATCCAGGACCGGCATGGCGCCGTAGGCGTCCAGCATCTTCGATTTCTCATGCAGCGGACGTGTCTGGATAATCACCGTCTTGCCGGCGGCATGAACCCTGTCCATCAATTTCAGGGCGTTATCGACCTCCCGCCGCGTGATTTCGCCCCAGCGGATTTTGGGTTCGCCCTCGAAGCGCGCCCACCAGAGGCCACGATGGCTCCAGGTGGTGAACGGGCTGTCCAGGAAGAGCTGGAAGTCCTCGTTCGTTATCACATAGCCAATCTGGTCGCAGGTGGGCGTGAACTGGTTGTCGATGATTGCCACGGGCAGAAACGGCTTGCCATTGCGGACAACGCGCCCGCGCTCGTCAATCCAAATGGCATAGGGAGGCATCTCGGCCCCCGCCGTCATCTCGATGACTTTGGTGAAGTCACCGTATTTCAGGGTCAAGGTGCTCTCTCCCTTCGCCAGTTCCACCTCGATGACGAAACGGTCAGGCGTGAAGGGAATCTCCCTGGTCAATTGGGTCGCGCCCGTGAATTCCGCCGTGATGCTGGCTGGCGGATTCTCCATGACACCAATCACCGCATGGGTGAAAATCAGGCGGTTGTGGCCACTCCGCAAGGCATGGCGCTGGACGGGATAGAGCAAATCGACGTTCCAGATGGGCTTGAGCTCGCGGATGACGGGGCGACAGAACACCGCGTACCCCGTCTGGTTTTCAGGCTGCGGGAAGGGCATCCCCAGGAAAAATCCCACAAACGCCTCATCAAATTCCTTCGGGGTCGTGACCTCGTAACGGTAGGTCGTCCAGCCAGAGGTTCCGAAATGCGAACGGCGCATGAACGCGCCAGCCCACTCTCCGTTCTTCTGAAACTCCAGGCGGATGGCCGCGCCCAACTTCAGCCGGCTGACATCCTTGCTCATCACCCGATAGGTGACCTCGTACCGCGTGTCCGGCTTCATCGGCGCCGTGATCTTCTCCATCTTGAAGTCAAACACCTTCGGGTCGTGGCGCTCGACCACCAGCCCCGGCCCCCCGTTCTCACCGATGTTCGCCCCGAAATGACGCTCCGCCGTGGTTGACCAACTGCGGAACGTCGGGTCTGGAAACAGGTTCTCCTCGTCCGCGCAATATCCCGCCAGGGACAGCAGCAAAACCCAAATGAAGACCGTTTTTCTCATGGTGATGTTTCTCCTGCGTTGATGACAACGAAACACAATGCACGATTGTTGGAATTTCCGATTTTGTAGTATAATATCACAATAAAACCGGTTGTCAAATCGAAACATGAAAAAAACTGGGCGATTGTCCAAAGGAAAAAACGGCCAGGCATATTGCAAAGTGGCATCCAGGAATTACAGTATTGGGCAATTGTTTTTCCGTGCCTTCCCAAGCAGGAGCGAACATGGTCACCTACACCAAGAAAGAATCCAACTACGATTTCGTCGAACGCCATTTTCAGGTGTTCACCCCGCATCGCCGCAACCTGGAGCGCCAGCCATCCAAAGACGAACTGCTCATTGACGAGGGCTGGCGCATAGCCCTCCCGAGGGAACACAGCGACTTGCAGGAACGCGCCGCCGCCGATTTGCAGACCTACCTGCGGGTCAGCCAGGACCTGTCCATCACCTTGCAGACCGTGGACGCCACCACCGCCCAGCCACGCACGATTCTCTTCCTGGCGAACCAGGACAAGCACGGCTTCACCATCGAGGTCGCCCGCGACTCCGTGACCGTCACCCCCGGCAGCATGGACCACCTGTTCGCCGCAGTCCGCATCGAGGATGTGATGAACTTCGCGGAGGCCCCCATCCTCCCCCTGGGCAAGGATGTCCGCTCCCGCCTCATCGAGGTCAAGGAGGTCCACTCCGCCTGCGCGGATGACGAATATCCAGAGGAGGAACTCAACGCCATGGCGCACGCCGGCTACAACTGCATCGTCGAGTTCATGACGGCGCCCGACCGCAACCGCCACGG
Organism: Victivallales bacterium; assembly: GCA_017431185.1. The sequence continues at coordinate 4,860 of JAFRLP010000521.1, forward strand.
CTACTGCGATTTGCCCGGCCTCATCAAGCGCGCCGCCAAATACGGCATACTGGTCACCGCCTACAACTACATGAAATGCTGGAAGCACCCCGACGAGCCAGGCGCGCAAGAGGCCTTCGACGCCGTGTTCGGCGAGTTCGCCCGCCGCAACCCCGGCCTGCACCGCATCAAACTCTGCGGCGAGTCCCTCGAATTCCCCTCCAGGGACCCGCACACCACGGGCAAACTCAATCGTGACTCCAAGACGGACGGCATACCCGACCCCCGCCCCTCCCCCGGCTGGTATCCGTGCAGCGACTATCCAGCCTATCTGGCACGCATCGAGAAGGCCGTCCACAAATACGACCCCGATGTGGACGTGGTGATGAGCACCTACAACTGGGGCTACCTGCCGGCGGAGGAACGGCGCGACTTCGTGTTCAACCTGCCCAAGGGAATCAGCCTCGAGCTGGTCTATGACATCTTCGGCAAGCGCAGCCTCGGCGACCTGAAAGTCCCCATCATGGACTACTCCTACGCACTGGATGACGCCAGCCAGTTCTTCATGACGGAGGGAGCCAACGCCAAGGCGGCAGGGCGCCCCGCCAAATACGCCAACGTCAACACCACGGGCAACTCCTGGGACATCGGCTGCGTGCCCTACATCCCCGTGCCCTATCGCCTGATTCAGCGGTTCAACCGCCTGGAATGGGCGAGAAAGGAATGGGGGCTCAACGAGCACTACTGCTGCCACACCAGGGCTGGAGCGACTCCTTCTGCGTTGACCTCTCCAAGGGACTGGAATGGAGCCCGCGCCTGGAGACCGCCGAAGAGCAGGAGGCCCTCCTGCGCAGGGTCGCCGTCCGCGACTATGGCAAATCGGCGGCGGACGCGGTGATGAAGGCCTGGCGGGCGTGGTCATCCTCGATGAGCCACTATGTCGGCAGCAACGAAGACCAGTACGGTCCCTGGCGAGTCGGCGCGGCCTATCCGTTCATCTTCCAGCCAGACATCTCGCGTACTTTCACCCGCCAGGAAATCGACTTCCCGACGGCGGAGCGCGCCCACAACGGCTTCCACATCATCAAGACCTTCTACCATCCCTACGAGAACACCGAGCAGTCGCCAGGCTTCCTACGCTTCCCACGCGAAATCGAGGAGCTGAAGAAGATGCGCGAGCAGTGGAACAGCGGTCTGGCCGCCCTGGAAAACTGCGACAACTCGACAGCCAAAGACTTCCAGAAGGATGCCTTCGAGCGTCTCTACGCGCTGGGGCACTTCATCCGCAACGCCATCAACACCACCATCAACATCAAGAACTGGTGGCTGCTGAACATGAAGCTGCAGACCAGCGCCAGCAGGGAGGAGGCACTCGCCGTGCTCGACCGGCTGGAAGAACTCGCCCGCCAGGAAATCGCCAACGCCGAGGACACGATTCCCGATGCGGAGCGCGACTCCCGCATCGGCTGGGAACCCTCCATGGAGTACGTGGCCGACCGCTGGCACCTCGAATGGAAAATCCGCCAGATGCAAAGCTGCCTCCGCGAAATCGAAATCTACCGCGGCATCGTGAAACTGTGATTTCCCAGCATATGGACTTGCCAAGAGCATTGACAATCGCCGGCTCCGACTCCGGCGGCGGAGCCGGCGTCCTGGCCGACCTGTAGACCTTCTCGGCGCTGGGCGTCTATGGCGCCAGCGCCATCACGGCGGTGACCTTCCAGAACACCCGTGCTGTCCTGGGCGTCCATGAACTGCCGCCGGAGGACGTGGTGGCCCAGATAGACGCCGTATTCTCCGACATCCGCATTGACGCCGTGAAAATCGGCATGCTCTCCTCGCCTCAGATTGTGGCCGCCGTGTCTGCGGCATTGCGGCGCTGGAGTCCGCAGGTCATCGTGCTGGACCCCGTGATGATTTCCAAATCAGGCTGCAAACTGCTGCATGAGGAGGCCATCAGCAACATCCGCAATGGCCTCATCCCCCTCGCCACCGTGGTCACGCCAAACCTCCCGGAGGCGCAGGAACTGACGGGACTGACCATCAACGGCAAGGCCGACATGGAGACCGCCGCCGCCGCGCTTCTCGACATGGGCGCAAAGGCCGTCCTGCTCAAAGGAGGGCATGCGACGGAACATGCGGACGATTTGCTCGCCACCCGCGATAACACGCTCTGGCTGCCGGCCCCTCGCATCCAGGCCCGCAACACCCACGGCACGGGCTGCACCCTCTCCTCCGCCATCGCCGCCCTTCTTGCGCACGGCAAGAGCCTCGAAGAGGCATGCCGGGAGGCAAAGGCATTCGTGCGCCGCGCCATGTCCGCGGGACTGGAAATCGGCCACGGCTGCGGCCCCCTCCACCATTTCGTGGACTGGTACCGCTAGAAGGCTACTTCGCGTCGGCGTGCAGTTGCTGCGCCAGGGCAATGTAGGCGCCTATCGTAATCGCGTCTGGCCGAACATCGGGATTCAAGCCGGCGGCGCGGAACGCCGCCGCCACATCCACCCCTGGATAATGCGGGGCAAGCTGCGTGGCGGATTTCTTGCGGCGCTGCTGGAACGCCAGGGTGACCAGACGCTCGACCCGGCTCCGCAGCGCAGCATCCGGGCAGCGCTGGTTGCGTTTGAAGCGAACCAGGGCGGAGGTGACCTCGGGCTGCGGGAAAAAGACCTTGGGGGCAACATGCCGTAAAATGCGGACGTCATACTGCAAGGCGACCTTGACGGTGGGGGCCCCGTACTCCTTGGAGCCTGGAGCGGCGCAGAGCCGTTCCGCCATCTCCAGCTGCAGAAGCACCGTCAAATCCAAGGGCGAATTCCTCGCGGCGGAGATATTGGCGAGGAAGGGTGTGCTGCAGGAATAAGGCAGATTGGCGACGCAGCGATAAGGGGCCTCCCCCATGATTTCGTCAAAATCGACGCGGCACGCATCGCCCTCGACGAGTTTGAACCTCTCCCCCGCCCCAAGGTTCTCCCGAAGATAGGAGGCCAGACGGTGGTCAAGCTCCACGCAGGTGAGGTCGGCTCCCGACTCCAGCAGGGCCTCGGTCAGCATCCCCAGTCCGGGCCCCACCTCCAGAATGCGCTCCCCTGGCCGAATGCCCGCGTCACTGACAATCGCCGCAAGCATATTGGGGTCAAGGAGGAAATTCTGACCGAGCCTCCGGCTTGGATGCATGTCCAGGGAGGCCAGTATCTCCAGAAGGCGGCTCTTGTTCATCATGGCGCGGAAAAAACCTCAGGCTGCTGGGTTTTCCCCTGTCCATCCGTCTTCTCCTCAAAATGATAGACCTTCTCGCCGGGACGGCAATAGCGGAAAAGCTCCCGCGCCACCCGAATGGTCGTGTGAGGGTCTCCTTGGCGAAGCAGGTCATTCTGGCGATTCAGGGCGTCCAGCGTCTTCTTGCGCTGCGCCTTCTCCTCCTGGCGAGTGGCCAGCAACTCCCGTTTCTGGGCCAGGTCCTCCCGAATGGGCACAATGTAGGAGATGCCATAGAGAATCACGGCCGCCAACAGAAAGACCATCAGAAAATCACGTGTGCTCATACCGAAAATCGATTCCTATTTCAAGATGACCTCAAGTTTGGTTTTGAGGAAACGCCCCACCCGCTCATCCAGGATGGCCGCCGTCAGCGTCAGGCTCTCGCCGGCACGGCGTGTACGGAGCATCTCCGCAAATGCAGCAGGACTGGTGACGGGGGCGTCACCTACCGCCAAAATCAAGTCACCACGCTTCAGCAGTTCACGCCAAGGAGTTTGCTGACGCTTGAACTCAGGTTCGGGAAGCACCTCGCTGATGGCCAGGCCGCGCAGACTCTCGGGCAAGTCCAGCACACGGTTCAGGTTGGCCGTGAGTTTCTGGACTTGCAGTCCCAGTCGCCAGGACAGCAAGTCCGCCACCGCAATGGGGGCAGGCGTGACGCTCACCGTCCGCCCGTCCTGCAAAGTGAATTCCACGGAGCGGTCAGGGGGCAGGCCCCAGCACCGCCGCCCGAAATCCAGCATACGCCTGACAGGCGCGCCATTGACGGCGGTGACGACATCCCCCGTCTTGAGTTTTGCCTTGGCGCTTGGCCCGTCAGGCGCCACAATCAGCGACACTCCGCCCTCGGCGGGGGTGTAGGCCACCCCCAAGG
>JAFRLP010000522.1 GCA_017431185.1 Victivallales bacterium
CACGCCGGCGGCGGGGACGCCGCCGCCATTCATCGCGCGCTGGAAGCGGGCAAGCACGGCGTCAAAGACGGCATCCTTGGCGGGCACCAGGAGTTGTCCCCAGTCAGGAGTTGCCTTGGCAGTGGAGACCGACGAGATAGAATTAACTTCCAGGCCCATCAGCATTCTCCGTGTTTTTCTTGCCCGTGAAATCCTCCAATTCGATTTCCTGGCGATGTTCCTGGTCCTTTGCCTCCTCCGCCAACCACACCGCCTTATGCTCGGAAATCTTCATCCGTTCCTTGGAGGCCTTGATAAAACCGACGCGTGCCTTTTCAGCCGCCTCCTGGCGTTCCTTGAGTTTCCCGATGGCCAAATTCACATTGTCCGCCTTGAGGGCCCCCTCCTCATCGATTCTCGCCACCCCCTCCAGCATACGGTCAATGGCCTCGCGGGAGACCGCGTGTCCGATGACCGTCGCGTAGATGCGGTCACGGCGTTCCTCCTTGGTAGCCTCAAACTGCCGCAACGTCTCCTTAGACTCCTCCAGATTCTGCTCCGCCCGCCTGACCTCCTGCCGAGCAGCGGACAACTCCGCGCTGGCGCGGTCTTCCCGCATCGTGCGAATGCGCAGCATACTCTGTAGAGCGTAGGCCATTTTCCGTTGGTCTCCTAACCGACAGCAGACGCCAGCAACTCCAGCGTCTCCTGATAGGTGTTCTTTTCGCGAAGTCCCTGTTTGAGAAATTGATTGACGGCATCGATTTTGGCAATCGCCTCATCGGTGTCCTTGTCGGCGCCCTTCTGGTACTCGCCGATTTTCAGCAGCAGCTCGACCTCCTGGTACTTGGCCAGAATGGAACGCAACTTGGCGGCCGCCTTCTTGTGCTCCGGGGTGATGATCGCGTTCTGGCAGCGCGAAATCGACTGGAGGATGTCGATGGCAGGGTAGTGGTTCATCTGGGCAAGTTTCCGGGAGAGGATGATATGCCCGTCCAGAATGGAGCGTGTCTCGTCGGCAATGGGTTCGGTCATGTCATCGCCCTCCACCAGCACGGTATAGAGCGCGGTGATGGAGCCTTTGGCGGAATTGCCGGCGCGCTCCATCAGTTTGGGCAATTCGGAGAAGACGCTGGGCGGGAAACCGCGACGGGTCGGCGGCTCGCCGGCGGCCAGGCCAATCTCACGCTGGGCGCGCCCGAAGCGCGTCACCGAGTCCATCAGCAAAAGCACCTTGCGCCCCTGGTCGCGGAAACTCTCCGCGATGGCCGTGGCCACATACGCCGCCTTCAGGCGCTCCATCGCACTGCGGTCGGAGGTGGAGCAGACCACCACCGACTTCTTCATCCCCTCCTCGCCCAAGTCCTTCTCGATGAACTCGCGCACTTCGCGCCCGCGTTCACCGATGAGGGCCATGACCGTCACGTCAGCCTCGGTGTTGCGGACAATCTGGGCCATCAGCGTGGACTTGCCGCCGCCGGCAGCCGCGAAGATGCCCATGCGCTGGCCTTCGCCGCAGGTGAGCATGGCGTCCAACGCCCGCAAGCCCAGGGAGATGGGCTTGTCGATGACCCGCCGCTCCAGCGGATTGGGCGGGTCGGCGTACACGGGGTAATACCCCTCGGGCCGAAGCGGACCGTGCTTGTCGGCGTCCAGCGGACGGCCCAGCCCGTCCACCACCCGCCCCAGCAGAGTGGAACCCACGGGCACCTGATGGACACGCCGCGTGGGGATGACCTCCGTCTGCGCGGAGATGCCGATCATCTGCCCGAGGACGGTCAGCAGAACCGCCTCCTTGGTGAAGCCGACGACCTCCGCCTGGATTTCATGGTCCTCCCAGGGATTGCGCAGAATGCAGATTTCGCCAATCTTGACGCCCGGGACGGTGGCCTTGATGATGGTGCCGACGACCTGAATGACGCGCCCCTTCACATCGATGGGGCGCACCTCATCCGCAGCGCGGTCGATGACCTCCATTATGTAATCAAACGGCCCGGACACGTCAACCCCCCTCCTTGGCGAAACGTTTGCGGATGGCGTTCTCAATGGCGGCCAACTGAGTTTCGACGGAGGCGTCGGCAATGCCCGCCTCGGTCTCTATCATGCAGGCCGCCCCCGTAAGGCGAGCATCCTCCTGCAGGTCTATCTCGTCCAGCAAGGGATAGTTCTTGAGAATCTCGTCCATCCGTTCCCGCACCACAGGAAGCATGTCGGGGGCGACCTTGAGGGTGATGTGGCGTTGATTTCGCACGACGGCGTTCATGACCTTGTGGACAATCTGCACGACCAGTTCCCGGTCTCCGATTTCAGCCACGCACTTTCGGAGCGACTTCATGACGACGTCGATCATCTTGTCTTCCACGGACTCCATGAAGGCGGCGCTGGCCTCCTGAAGTTCGAGCTGTCGCGCGGAGATGGCGGCCTTGCCGTCCTCCAGTCCCTTGGCATAGCCGCGTTGCCGCTCTTCCTCAAAGGCGGCCTGGGCCTCCTGGCGAATGCGGGCAGCCTCGGCCTCGGCGGCGGCGATGACCTCCTCGGCACGTCGCACGGCAGCCACGTCGGCCGCCTTCACCAGACGCACCGGAGTAAGCAGTTCAAAGTCGTTTTTCTTCAGCAGCAGCATAGTTCGTATGCCTCGGGAAATTTCATTTTCAGCAGAAAGTTCACCAAATGGGGATTTTGGGAATCGCGCAAATCGAACTTCGCGAAATAGGGGAGGAAGCGGAACACCTCGGGATAGACTCCAGGATAGGCGGCTTTGAGTTCGCGGACTTTCGCGCCGTCCACAATGGTTTTCCACTCCTCGGCATGGGCGAGGGCCTCCAGCCAGAGATGAATCTGGGAGAGGGTTTTCCTGTCCAGGAGAACCAGTCGATTCATGGAGTTGGAGAAATCCAGCATCTCGCCGCCGTGCGCCAGGTAATTTCGCACGCGCGGCCACAACTGCCGGTTTCCAATCAGCTCTCTTGCTTCCTGCAAATCCATAGCCTACTGCACCTCCACCCAGTTTCGGTCAGCTCCCTTTCGGGACTCCAGATAGCGTTTCCACCGGCGGCTGCTCTCCGCCTTTCGCCCGACCATGGCCAGGGCACGGCACTCCAGAATGGCCTCCGCCCGCGACAATTCGACGGGGAAGTCAGCCATTCGCAGCACGTGCAGGGCCTGTTCCCCCTCTCCGTCCGCCAGGAGCAGTTCGGCGAGGGCGGCGGCGGAAACCCCGTCCCTGGGGTCTTCCTCCACCAGGGCCTCCATCAGCATCCGCGCACGTCGAGGCCGCCCATGCCGCACAAACAGCCAGGCCGCTGTCAACATAAATTGGCGATTCTCGGGGGTCATCTGCTATTCGGCGACGGAAACGGAGGCCCCTGCGCCGGAGGCGCGGGTCACTCCTCCTGTCTTTTCTTGGGCGGGGAGTCCTTGAAGACGGTCACGGTGATTTTTTCGTATTGAAGCCCCTCGATGGCGTTCCTGACCAGGCTCTTGACCTGGGGAATGAGGTCTGCAAGGTCAGTGTCCCAGCGGGAGCGGATGGCCACGGCGGCCGAACTGGGAAGGGCGTTCTTGGCAAAGGGGTCGTTTTCGGGAAGGACGATGTGGACGCGGGCGTCAATCACCCCTTCGATGCCGGCGATGGTGCGGGACAAGTCCTGCGCCAGCGCGTCCATGAACCGGATGCGCTCCTCGGAAGGCGAGGAGACCATGCCGGATTTCTTGAACACCTCCGTGACCCCCTGAAATTTACGGCGCGGCAATCCCTGGCTCTCCAGAAGATTGACCGCCTTTGCGAAGTCCCTGGAGTCGATGAGGACATTCCAGAGATTCTCCTCCCCCTCCTTCTTGCGACATTCGATGCCGGCGTCCAGCAAGGCGGCCATGACCAGGTTCGCCTGGCGTTCCTCCAGCTGCGAATGGAGCATGGTCTCCTCCTTGCAGCCGGTCAACAGCATGGAACAGGCCGCGAAGGCCATTGCCAATTGGGGATAAAAACGCATTGTCTCCACCCTTACTGGTTCTTGATCAAAGTCTGCACGGCGTTGCTGGTCTTGTCAGCGACCTTGGTGACCACTTCCTGCTGGAAGGAGAGATTCGCCACCTCGTACTGAAGTTCCATCAGCGAAGCGGCGGACGGGCCGCCCGGCGCGGCGTTCATCGCCGACAAGGCACGGATGCGATGCAGGAGGCCCTGGCGATTCTCCTGCGCAGAGTGCCAGACCCGGGAGGCCTGGTCAACAAACGGAATCGACTCAACAGCCGCCGTCTCCTCGACAGGGGCGGCCATCGCCGCCTGGAACCGCGCCACGGACTCGGGACTCGCCACCGGCGCAGCCGCGCCGGCGGGGGTGTCCGCCGCCGAAGTCGGAGAAACGCCCCGCACGGAGCGTATCGCCTCCACAATCATGGAATCTGTCATTTCAGCAAATCCTTCGCTAAATTCGCGGCTGCCTGGTCAGCGGTCTGGCTGGCCGCCGCCAGCAGCGGCTCACGCGCCTCCCTGGGACGTTCCATCCGCAGGTAGGCCATGCCCTTGAAGGCCTGGAGCATCGCCGAATGGGGATGTTTCACCAGCCCCACCCGGTCAATGAAGTCCACGGCCCCCTGGAAATCCTGTGCGCTCATCATCAAGATGACCCGCGTCGAAGCCAGCGACTCGTCGTCAGGGCGAAACCGATCCAGGGCGGAGAGGAGCCTCTCCGCCGACTGGAACCGGTTGCCCCCGATGGCCATCAGGGCGATGTTGAGCAGCAGGCGCGCCTCATCTGGCTCCAAATCCACCATCAGCGGAAGTTGGAGGCGATGGAGTTGAGGGCGTCGCCCAGGTTCTTGTTGATGTTGGTCATGGTCGTCAGGGCCAGATTCCACTGCTGCAGGTCGTACTGCAACTGCTGGAGGTTGGCCTGTACGTCGGGATGCGCCTGGTAGTTCTCCAGAGATGTGTTCAGGCGCTCTTCCATAATGTTGATGGTGGACATCAGGGCGACGTACACCGCATCAGTATGGATGTTGTTCGCGTAGGTACCATCTGAACGGTAACCTTCATTCGCGACATCATCGACATTCGCTACAACTTGTGCATAACCGATCGCTGCCATTGTTGTTTCCTTTTGGTTGGTGGGGCAAATGCCCCGGTTGGGTTGGTTGGGTTGGTTTTCGGATTCAGAAAATCGGACAGCAACACACTGCCCATTGACAAAAAAAGCGAAAGGCGACTACGCGCCCGGACCCTTTCGGAGCCCGAGGCGCAGCAGTTTCCTGGCCAACGGCACGGCAGCCTGGAGTTCCGCGGCGGACGCATATTCGTCCGGCGGAAGCCCCTGGTTGAGCGCCAGGGTGAGTCTCTCGTCCAGTTTGACAAGCATTTTGTCGTATCGTTCCAAGGCGGCTGCCCCGTCGGGACCTGCCAGCTCCTTTTCGATGTCAAGCAGTTCCATGTCAGGGCCTCCATTCAAAAGTCCGCGTCCCCTTTTTGAGGAGAACGGTGTCCTCCCCAATGCTGGCGATGACAAAGCCGTTGAATTCCGCCCCCTCCACGACCCGTGCCCCGTTTTGGAGCACCAGGCAGGGATAGGGGGTGGTCAGCACGCCCACCACCGGCAGCTTGGGCAGCGCGGAGTCCTGGTCTTTCGTCTTCGCCACGACGGGCACCGCCCCGTCCGCCACCGGCGGCAAGACGGTTTCCGGGGCCTTCGCCCCCTCCGCCGTCGTCTCGGCGGCGGGGGTCACCTCGGCGACAGCCATGCCCCCCTGCTCGCCGATGGCCACCTGGTCGCATTCCACCTTCTCCAGGCCCGGCACATCCGCCTTGAGCGACTCCAGGACATGCCGAAGGGACGGCAGGTCGGCCACGCGACCCGCCAGGCGAAGGCAGCGGTCTTCGGCGGAGACGACCTTCAGTTCGCCCGCACCCGCGACCATCTCGAGGAGCTCCTCGGCGGCGGTGCGCAGAGTCTGGTCGTCCGACAAATCCAATTGGACTCCCGGGCTGATGCTGTAGGCGGCCGCAGTGAGCCTCAGCCGTTCCGCCCGCCTCTTCAGGTTGCCGAAGATGCGGGGGCGCGCGCTGCTGTGGCCATTCGGCACCACCGCCGTGACATTGTATGCCTTCGCCAAGTCGTTCAGGTCCTGGCGATGGACGGGGATGGCCGCCTCCGCCAGCTTGTCCGCCGTCCATTTCCGGTATTTCGCCAGCCACCATTCGCGGGTGGCGGTGATGCGGGCATTGAAGAACGGCCAGAACAGCCATACGACAAACTCGAGGACAACGACCATGACCAGGACGATGAGCAGCGTCCACTGGAGGGCGCGCCAGCGCGGCTTCTCCTCCGGCTGCTCCCCCTCCTCCTCGGTCGGCTCCTCCGGCTCCTCCGGGGCATTGGGGTCGGGCCAGACGAGAGGGCCCCAGGGGGAGTCCGCCGGCCCCACGGCGATGGCCGTCGTGCCAAACACCTTGACGCGCAGCGGGTCAAGCCGCTCCTGGCCGCCGCCGGGCAGAAGGAGAGCCACCCGCTCGGAGCGGACCTCGATTTCGCACGCCACGTCCGGCAGGGTCTGGTCAGCCAGCACCACGTCGCATTCGTCCCCGCTTCCCAGCTTGACATTCACGCCCTCGACCAGCGCGAGTTCCGCGCCGATGTTCGGTCCCTGGACTATTTTCAGGATGAGATTCACAGCTTAATCCTCCCCAATGGCTGAATGTTAATCTCCTGGGAGAGCTCCTGGAAACTCAGCACCGGCAATTCGTAGTAGTCCTTCTCCACCATCTTTCGGAAATAGCGGCGGATATCGACGGAGACGATGATGACCGGCTTCTGCGGTATCTTCGCCAAATCGCCAATGTTCTTCTTGACGGCGGCCAGAATGGCGCGCACCGTATTGGGGTCCATGGCCAGGTAGCTGCCGCCGGAGGTCTGGCGCACCGACTTGCGGATGGTCTCCTCAAGCGACGGGTCAAGCAGGTACGCGGCCACGATGTTCTGCCCGCCCGAGAACTTGTAGCTGATGTACCGCGACAGCGAGGAGCGCACATACTCGACCAGCAGAACCGTGTCCTTCTCCTTCTGCCCCCACTCGATGAGGGTCTGGGTGATGCGCTTCAGGTCGCGGATGCAGATGCCCTCCTGCACCAGGCGCTGAAGCACGTCGGTGATCTTCTGCAAGGGAAGCACACGCTGGACTTCCTTGACCAGTTCGGGGGCCTCGCGCTCCATGTAGTCGAAGAGGAGCCGAGTCTCCTGCAACGACAGGAACTCATGCGCATAGCGGCGCAGGACGCTGGAGAGATGGTAGGTCAGCACCCCGTTCAGGTTGAGCGAGCGAATCCCGCTCTCCTCCAGTTTCGCCTTCTCCGACTCGTTGACCCAATTGGTCTCGTAGCCGGAGAGGAACGCCTTGTCGGACTCGAATTTGATTCCCGTGGCCGTCAGGTTCTCCGCGCTCTCCAGGGCAAACAGCCAGCCTTTGCGCAGCATCCCCTCCGACACCGGCACCTCGTTCACCAGCAGCCGGTAGCGCCCGTTCCTCATCGCCGGATTCAGGCTCAAATTGATGCCCGGGAATGGCACGCCCAAATCGTGGTACAGCGCCCGCCGAATGGTCATGATCTGGTCGTTGAGTTCCTCGTAGGTCAGGGCCCCGCGGATGTCCGCGTCGATATCGACGGTCAAGGGCACCACCATCGAGAAGTCGTCCCCCTCCTTCTTGCGCGGCTTCGGCTGCGTTCCCTCGGAGGGGGCTGCGGCGGCCAGCGGGTCGGCCTCCTTCGCCTTCTTCGCCGCCAGGTACACCACCTTCATCCGCAGGCTCCAGCCAATGATGGCCACAAAGGCGGCCAGGCCGAAAATCTGCACCTTCGGGAAGCCGGGTATCAGGCCAATGCACACCAGCATCACCGCGCCAAGCAGGATGGCCTTCGGCTGCGCGAAGAACTGGTCTATGATGTCCTGGCCCAGCGGCTTGTTGTCGATGTCGCCGACGCGCGTCACGATGACGCCAGCCGTGATGGAGACCAGCAGCGCGGGGATCTGCGAGACCAATCCGTCCCCGATGGTCAGGATCGAGTATTTCTGGAGGGCCTTCATGACCTCCATTCCGTTCATGAACGCGCCGATGCAGATGCCGCCCACCACGTTGATGGCGGTCATGATCAGGCCGGCGATGGCGTCGCCCTTGACGAACTTCATGGCGCCGTCCATCGCGCCGTACAGCTGCGACTCCTTGGCCAGTTCATTGCGGCGCTGCTTGGCGGTGTCCTGGTCAATGGCTCCGGCGCGCATGTCGGCGTCAATGGACATCTGCTTTCCGGGCATGGCGTCCAGGGTGAAGCGGGCGGCCACCTCGGAGACACGCTCCGCGCCCTTCGCGATGACCACGAACTGCACAATCGTGATGATCAGGAAGATGACCGCACCCACCACGAAATTGCCCCCCACCACGAAATTGCCGAAGGTGTAGATGATCTCGCCGGCGTCGGCCTTCAGCAGGATCAGGCGGGTCGTGGTGACGTTCAGCGCCAGGCGGAACAGGGTCGTGAACAGCAGCATGGAGGGGAACGTGGAGAAGCTCAACGCCCGCGGCAGGTACAGCGAGAGCATCAGCATCACGGTGGAAATCATGATGTTGATGGCGATGAGCAGGTCAACCAGCGTGGTCGGCAACGGCACGATCAGCAACCCGATGATGCACACCACCAGGAAAGCCAGCACCAGGTCGCCAAACCGGCTGAACACACTGCTGAAATTGGTAAGTCTCGCTAGCATTAGGTTTCCAGAAGAGCAGCCCGATACTGCTCGAAAAGTTCCGTGTCGGCCAGCAGGGCCTCCAGTTCACGCACCGCCTTCGCCGCCGCAGGGGTGTTGCGGGAGCGCAGGGTGCGGAGAGTCTCGCGGGCGACCTGGGCGAACCCATGGGGTGTGCGCAGGAAGGCGGAGTTGCCCGCCACCAGCGCGCTCATGATTTCGCCGGCCACGCTCTGCCCCTCCGGAAAGATGTTGGAGAGGGCCTCGCTGACCGTCGTCGAGCCGGGAAGCAGCGACTGCTCCTGGCCGTCCCGCGCGGAGTGTCCCACGTCGCCCTCGGCATACTCCGCCACGGAGATGCCGCGGTCAAACCGGATGGATTCGGTTGTGCGGTTGACGTTCATGCCATCCGCCTCCGAAAGTCTTCCGCCAGCCGCCACAACTCCGTGAACACGGAGTTGATGACAGGCAGGCTCACCTCGCGCTCCGCCAGGCGCGCCAGCATCACCGCGCTGGAGGCCTTCTCCAGGTACGCCACCCGCAGCCGGAACGGCTGGCGCCGCTCCGGCTGCGCATAGCCCAGCAGCCGCTTGAGCAACTCCGCCTGGGGCGGCGCGGGCACCTGCATCACCACCGCCAGCGACTCCAGCGCGTACTCGAACCGGAGAAGGCTCCCCGTCTCAAACCGCAAAGAGGCAACCCCCTGCGAATTCAACTCGAATTTCCGCAGGTTGATGCTCTCGCCAAACTCGCGGATGACAGCATTAAGCCATTTCGGGACGCTCATTTCCCGCCCTCCTTGCCGTCATCGTCGCCCTCCTCCTGGTCATACTCCTCCTCGACGATGCCGTCCAGGTGCTCCTGGGCGGCGGCGACCAGGTTAATCCTGTCCTGTTCGGAGGAGAACAGGCGGGAGGAGAGCTGGCGGAAGACGGCGGTCAACTCCCGGCAGAAATCCATTCTGGCCAGAAGCGTCTCGACCCCGCACTCGCCGATGAAACCACCTATCTCGCCCGCGCTCACGTAGGAGAGTTCGGTGAAGTCCATGATTTTGCCAGTCATCGCCTGCCCGTCCATTCGGCAGGGCTGCTGGTACTGGGTTGCCATGCGTTCCCCCAAGGCCCCCATCCTGTCCAGGACGGTCTTGAGCACCTGAACGCACTGCAAGTCCAGGATGATGCGGCGCAACTCCTCGGGACTTTTGGACGGAGTGGCGCTTTGCAGGTCGGCGCCGCAGCCAGCCGTCAGAAATTCGATGGCCGCCTGAAGCCCCGCCGCACCCCGCGTGCCCATGATGGAGCGGAAGCACTGCTGCGGGGTGGAGAAGCCAAGGATTTCGCCGCGGTACATGTCGCGCAAATCCTGCATCTCCTCCGGGGAGGTGGCACGGGCATTGACCTCCTGCGCCAGGTTGATTCCGGCACGGACGGCCTCGCCCTGCTCCGACATGAGCATCTGCCGGGCGGACTCGATGAGCGTGCGGAATGCGCCGTCCCTGTCGGCGCCGCCCTCCGCCATCGCCTGCTCCAGGATGTCCAGCATGGCGAACTGGTGCGAGGCGTCCTTGGAGCCTTCGGCAAGGCTGTTCAGCAAATCCCGCGCGGTGGGCATCCGCCCGCTGTCCTTCGCCTGGTGGAGCATGGCGAGCATGGAGCGGACAAACCGCTCGCCCGGCATGTCGGGGAACGCCTTCATCCAGGTGTTCAACGCCTGCACAAAGGCCTGGCTCATGCTTCGGTTCGCCCCGCCCAGGCGACGCTCGCCGATGGACTTCATCTCCTTCTCCTCGAACATGAAGGTGAGTTCCTCCATCGAGTCCAGGAGTTCAGCCATGGGGTCGGCCTCGACCTCGAAAACCGTCCCCATCAGGACTCCCGTCTCCCCGGCGGCCTGTGCGCCCTCGGCCCCCTTCTCGGCCAGGGAGCCTGTGCGCACCGAGTCATACCGGTCAATGGCAACCGAATTCCGTAGAAATTGTGCCAGGTCAAGCGGCATGGGCCCCCTCCAGCCAGACAATTCCCGGCCCGTAAAAATGCAATTGAAGATTCCTGTCCCTGCGACGCGGGAACAGCAGGTCGGTCAACCCCAGATGGGGGCAGAACCCCGTGGGGGCCTGGGTTGTCCACGCCACCGCCGACTCGACCCGGCTGGTCAGCAGTTCCTCCTCCGCCAGGGCGATGCGGACAGTGCGGGCCTGCGTGGCCATCACCACCCACTCGCGGGTGAACTCCGTCACGCAGATGGCGTTGCGGAAACTGAATGGGACAAGCCGGAGCAGGCGCCCCCCCTTCCGCGCCTCCGCCGGTGCGACCAGCAGTTTGCCGGAGACCACCGTCAACGGGGCTGCGCAGGGAATCTGGGTCAGGAACGGATGCGTGGCCAGCCCGCACCAGGCGTGCCCCGTGACGTCGGCGAGAGAGAGTCTGCTGCGGTCAGGGACAAGCCACCCCCGCAGGCCGTGCGGCACGCACTGGCCCACGACGGCGGTCGGCTGCGCGGCCCCCACGAGCCACGTGCCGTCCCCGACCTTGGCAAAGCCGTTCTCTATCGTCGCCTCGTTCATTTGCTCTCTTTGGCCTTCTTCTGCTCCTGCTTGAACTGCTCCTGGCGGAGATTGAGGTCTTCCTGCCAGTTCTGGCGGGACTCCTGGCGCTCCGCCTCCCTCCGCTGCCTGCGGAGGCGGAGTTCGCCCTTGCGGCGCTCCAGCTGGTCAGCGTGGCGCTGCTCGCGTTCCTCGTCGCGGTCTTTCCGCTCCAGGTCGCGCAGCTCGCGGGTGGCGTCGTCGTCCTTCTTGTCGGCCTCCAGCTGCTCCTCGGTCCGGATGTCGCGTTGGCGGGTGGCCTGGATGCGCGCCAGGTCAGTGACGTCCAGTTCGATGATGTAGGGGGTGAGGATGAACATCCTCTGCACCGTCTCCTCCTTCTTTCCGACTCCGCCGAACAGCCAGCCGATGTAGGGGATGTCCCGCAGCCAGGGGATGCCCCAGGCCACCTTCTGCTCGATGTCGCGCAGGTAGCCGGCCAGGAGGATGCACTCGCCCTCGATGACCGCCGCCTGGGTCTGCAGACTGGTGGTGCGGGTCAGCGGCATGGAGTCCACGGTGACGGACTCGAACCCGCCGTCATCCAGCACAAGGGTCATCCAAAGCTGGTTTGGCACACCCGGAGTCTCCGAGAAGACGATGCGCGGCTTGAGCTTCAGGCTGGTGCCGGCGGAGACCGACTCCAGGGTGGCGACCTCCTTGCCCACCACTTTGGCATGGTAAGTCTGCTTGTCCTCTATGGAGGCCGCCATGTTGTTCATGGTCAGAATGGAGGTGCGGGAGATGGAGCGGGCCTTGCCCTTCTGCCGCATCGCCGACAGCGAGGCCGCCACCGAGACGTGCTTGCCGATGTACGAGAGCGCGCCCGTCAGCCCCTTGCCGGCCATGTCCTCCACCCCGAAGAGGCTGCCGGCGTTCTGGCCGACCCCCGCGTCCATGTTGCTGGTGTTGCCCCGCAGGGAGAGGGAGAGCTGCCAGTCGAGCGCGTCGTCCTGGTTCATTTCCAGGACAGTCACCGCCACCTCGACCAGTTTCAGCGGCACATCCAGTTCGGCGATGAGTTCCTCGTACAGATGCATCCGCGAGGAGACGTCCCGGACAACCACCGCGTTCAGGCGGTTCTCCGCCTTGATGATGGGACGAACCCCATTGTCCATCGTGTCGGCGAGGACGTCCCTCTCCCCGTCATCCTTTTCGCCCTCCTTGCCGCCCTTGAGCCCCCTGTCGCGGATCGGAGTGTTGCCCCCTCCCGTCACGATGTCCTCCAGCATCTTGGCCACGCCCTTGATGGAGGAACTGGATTCGGCGCTGCTGACGGAGAGGCTCACGTCGTCCGCCCAGGTATGCTTCAGGTAGAAGATGCGGGTCTCGATTTCACTGTAGGCGCGCTTCTCGCGGAGCTTGTCGGCCTTCGCGACCAGTTCGGCGATGAGCGACACGTAGCGCGGCGGCCCCGCCACCATGATCAGTTCGTCCTTGGAGGTGGTCTTGATGGGGAAGCGGGAGTCCTCCACGCCCAGATCCTTGAGCATCTCGCCGACCTCGCCGGCCTTCATGTATTTCAGGTCAATCAGGAGTGTCTGGACTTCGGCGCCATTGTAGATGTAGAGCGTCGTCCCGTCATAATACCAGGTCAAATTGTAGAGCACGGTCACCTTGTCCAGGAATTCCTGGGGGGAAAGGTGGCGGAAATCCCCCGAAAGGCTCCCCTCCACCGCCTCCGACATGACCACCGCCAGCCCCTGGGACGTGCCAAACGAGGTCAGCGCCTGCCGCAGCGACATCTCCCGCGCCAGCAGGGTATAGTCCGCCGTCTTCCATGGTATCGGGACAGTCGCTTCCTGCGCCAGGGCGCCGGCAAACGCCAGCCCCAGCGACAAGACCAGGCATGTCCAAAATCTTCTGCTCATCTGATGACTACCCAAGTTCCCTATGGCCGCAAAGGCGGTTCCATGTCCCCGTTTCAGGGACGAATCACTATGTCAGGAAAGACCGGTGGCGGTGCATTGAGTTCACCCGCCCGCGACAGCCACCAGTCGCAGGAGGCAAGGAAAGTCTCCAGGAACCTGACGAGTTGCTGGCTGTCCGCCGTCTCAGGCAACTCCTGCCAGAGAATGCAGGACGCGGCACGGTCATCCCACGCCAGGACAGCCTCCTCCTTGAGGATGCGCCCGGCGGCAAAAGCGGCAAGCCGGGGCAAGTCCTCCTCGTCCCGGTCAAGCACACGCGAAAGCACCAGGCGTTTGCCGAGAAGACGTGCCAGCACGTCCCCCCCGTCCACCTGGAGACGAAACGAGGTCGCACCGTCCGGCAGGGTCTCCGGATAACCTATCGCCTCGCACAGCCTTTCCAACGCGTTTTTCATTGTTCCTGCGTAAAATATAATTTCAAAAATGCCGCCTGTCAAATAAAGCAGGGGAAAATCAGGAGGTTTTTCGCGAAAAAAGAGCAGTGTTTCAGCGACTGGCATGGGCCAGGGGGCGCACTGGCCGCGCGGAGCGCGGCCAGCCAAACCAGACCCGCAAGCCCAGCACGGGCCGGGCGGGCGCCAGGCGGGCGGCGCGCGGCGCGGCTGG